>JBBIQF010000122.1:0-15595 GCA_037442445.1 Planctomycetaceae bacterium | reverse complement strand
ACCGCCTTCCAGACGTTTCTGATCCAGGAAGCCGAACGCGACACCGGGCGCTTCGATTTCCGCATCGCCCTGGAAATCCTGGAGAAGGAGGCGGAATGCCGTGCCAAAGGGCTTTCGGTCCAGGGCATTTTCCTCTATCAGTTCGAGGCCCTTTCGCGCAACCGGCTGGGGTTCGACCGGGGGCTGGAGGCCGTGGCCAAGGATCCGGTGTACAACGACGATTGGCGGGAGTGGATCGCCACCGTCCGCAGCCAGGTGGGCTTCATCGACATCGCCGATATGATCTACGTGCGAAGCGAGTATTTCCGGCAGCGCCGGGGCGACCCGGGCAAGCCGATCCTTTTCGGCGAGAAGGAGGGGAAGATCGCGCTGGCCAACCGGCGCAAGGATCCGCTGTTCTTGTTTGCGGCATTGGCACGCCACCTGGGGTACCCCTCGGTGCCGCGGCCGTCGTTCCGCGAGTCCGAAGAGCAGCGCATCGTGCTGTTGCAGCGGCGGATCGACCGCCTGGAGACCCGCATCAAGCTCCTGGAGGAGGAACTCCGCGGCGGCATCAACCTGGCCCGGTTCTACGTCAAGGGCGACAAGAGCGAGCCGGGCGGCGACGCGCAGGAAGGCTGAATCGCGGGCGAGGGGCCCATGGCCGGGGGCGAGGCCGGCTCTTCGGCCGCCAGTTCAGTGCTGCCCGAGGCGCGGTGCTCCGCAGCGGCGGCGGGGGTGCCATCCGACGTCGCGGCCTGGGCCCGGCCTGCACGCCCTTGGCGCCACCGCATGATAAGCATCCAGGCAATGCCCAGGCAAATCATGGCACTGCCCGTGTACTTGAGCAGCCGGCCGGGGTCCCGCGATACCGACAGGATAGACACCTCCTGGCCGCCGGGCAGGGGCCGGTAGCCCGACTGGTAGAACCGCAGCCCGCCGTAGGAGAGCGGCCGGTTCATCGAGATTTCGGCCCCGAAGGGGCCTCGCCGGGGATCGCTGACCCGCACATGGCTGGCAAACGAGGCCTCGCCCATGCCGCCGGGATTCAACCCCCGCTGGAAATCGTGCAGTTGGACGGAGAAACCCAGCGGGTAGCTCTCGTAGCCGAACAGCACCAGCATGGGCCCCTCGGCCGACTCGATCCGCCGCACCCCCAGATGCAGGTCGTTCCGGCGGAGCCAGAACCGCTCGGTCCGCTCGGGCAACTCGAGTTCGACCAGGGCGGCCGCCTCGCTGGATTCGGCCTCTTCCCCACTGGTGTCCGGAACAAACGTGATCTCCTGCCGGGCGTGCGGCAGGTGCCGAACCACTTCCACTTCGCCCCAGGGCGGGACCGAGATGCGGTCGCCGGGCCGGACCTCGCCCCGCGGCGTGTAGGCATCGGGCTGGCCCACCCGGCAATACAGTTTTCCTTCTGGTGTTTGCATGAACTCCACCCCCGGCCGGACCGCCGTGGCCGGATGGTGGTACCAGAACTTCACCGGGCTGCGCTGCCCGCGCATCGACTCGAAGCTGACCAGCGGGTTGTTGGCATAGGCCACCTCGGAGAGCGGTTCTTTCTGCTCGGGCAAGTACACGCGGAGTTGCAACATCGGATTGTCGGGCTTCTGGCCTTCCGAGTAGAACTCGCCCTTGCCCTTGATCCGCGCATCGGGATAGTACGCGACCAGTTCGACGGCCAGGCCGCCGGCCAAGTCCACCTTCTTGCCGAGATGGGCATCGACCTCGATGCGGTGCATCTGGCCGCGGTAGTGGACGGAAAGTATTCCGCGGCTGGTGGGCTGCAAGCGGGGTGGGGAAAGGAAGTCGGCGACCAGCGATGCCTGGGCGGCCTCTTGCACCCACACGCTCATCTGGCCGGGCTCGGCCGGCCCGGCAAACAGGGCCGAGGTGTACCAGCGTTCGGCCCGGCCGGTGCCGTCGGGCACGGCCAGCAGCACGGCCGGCTTGCCCTGGCCCGCGGGGCCCTCGATCCACAGCCTCTCGGGCCGGGCGTGCCGGTAGAACTGGACCACCGCCAGGCGCACGCCATCCGGGGTGGTCATCTCGAGCCGTTTGCCGGCCGGCCAATCGACCGGCCCCGGCGAGAAAACAAACTCCGTCGACTCGACCCGATCCTCCTGCCGGGCAAGCAGCCGAATCTGGCTGCGGTGGACCAGCGACATGGTGTCGGCCGACTGGCCTTCGGCCAGGATCAACTGCCCCTCGATGCCGCCAAGCAGGGTCTGCATCGCGCCGGCCAGAAGCAGCAACAGGCCCATGTGGGCCACGAGAAAGCCGGCGTGGCGCCAGCGCCACGGCCAGCGGGCCGCCATGGCCGCCGCCACGTTCGCCCCCAATAGCCCCAATAGCGCCAGAAACCAGCGGCTGCCGTAGACATACCACTGGGCGTATTCCCGGCCGCGGACCGCCTCCAACACCGTGGCCACCGAAAGCACCGCCCCCAACAGCACCAACAGCACCACGGCCAGGCGTAGCGAGGCCAATACGCGGAACGCCTGGCGGGCCAGTAGCGCAAGGACTGCCTGCCGGCCCGGCGGCTTGTCCCGGGCGCTTGCGCTGCGTGCTGGCTTTCGGCCGAGGGTGCTCACGGTGCGTCCGCCGATTTCATTCCCAGCAAGAAGTCGCGGAACTGCCGGGCGTAATGGCCCACGGTCTTTTCCGGCCCGCTGCAATTGACGAAGTACAGCTTTTCTCCCACCGGCAGGATGGCGTTGAGTACCCGGTACCGCCCTTCGCGGACCTCCGGGGCGAACACGCCCGGCATCTCGCCGTAATTGGCCGAGGCATCGACCAAGATCACCTCCACCCCGCTGATCTTGAGGTACTCGACCGTGGCCTGCCCCTGCGATCTCTTCAGCTCTTCGCGAAGCTGGTTCAGCCGCTCGGGGTCGTTGGGGCCCACGGCGGTGACGGTCAACTGGGCGTCCTCGGGGTCGCCGGGGGCACGCGGGAGCACGAACTCGGCGAGGATGAAGTCGATGGGCGGCTTTTTGCGGAGCCAGGCTTTTGGGGCCTCCAGGCGAAGGTTGCCGATCTGGACGTGCCGGCTGGCGATAAGGCCGGAATCGCTGGGGGCTTTGGCCCCTGCCGGCGCCACAGGAGCGTCCTTTGCCGGCCTAGCGGGTGCCGGCGTTCTTGCAGCGGCCGAGCCGCTCGATGCCGCGGCCGCCGGCAGGCGGCCGTCCTCGTTGGGCGGCGAATCGGCTGGGCTACTCGGGGCCGCAGGCGGCGGCGATTGCTCGCCCTGCTTGGGCTCCGGCTCCGCAGGTTGTGGCGCCGCCGGGCCGCGGTCATGAACCGCAGGCCCGCGATTGGCAGGTGGCGCTCCCTCGGCGCTTGGAGGCCCCAAGGGGGACTCGCCCCCTGGGCGCGGCGGGCGCTGGACCGGGGGGTGCCCCTTGGGCAGTTCCGGGTCTTGCGGCGTTTCGGCAGGCGGCGAAGGCCCGCCCACCGCCAGCGTCCTCTGCCGCACCGCAGGGTTGTGCCCCGAGTCGCAGCCTGCCAGCCATGCTCCGGCCAAAAAGCCCGCAAGCACGCCGGCCATCGCCAGGGTTCGAGAAGCCACCGTATTGCTCCGCATCGTCCGGGGCCTGAGGGCCCGAAAACCGGGGCGCTGGCCCAAAAAAGGCGGTGCGGGCCGGAAAGCCCCGACGGTCCCTCCCGCCCGGCACCGCCAACTCTCCACGCGCCTTACGGCGTGATGTACACCGGCACGTTATCCAAGTGCACGGACTTGTCGTTCGGGAAAATGCCGAACCAGAACGAGTACCAACCCGGATACAGCTTGCCCTTGAGCAGATTATAGCTGGGCACCTCGGTCACCGGGTAGTTCTTCAGGCTGGGATACAGGCCGGGCTTCCAACCCAGTTTCGGGTTCCAGTAGTACCAGCCCCAGCTCGTGTTGGCCACAATCCACCAGTCGGCCGGCTTGCCCGCCTTGTCGCCCGCCTCGACCGACACATCGACCGAAACCTCCTGGTTCTTCGAGAGAATCAGGAGTTCGTCGGACAGATTCACGGTCAGATCGACCAGGCCGGGGCCGTGGTGGATCTGGCGGGCTGCGGCGGCCATCTGCTCCATGGTCATGCCGCTATGGCAGCGGGCGCACACCAGGTCCAGCGTCAGCACGGCATCGCCGCCGGGGACTTCGGTCCCTTTCCACACGAGCTTGCCATCCGTATCGACCACGGTGTTGTTGTCCTTGGTCAATGTGGGATCGGTGCTGATGCGGAACAAGTGCGCCGCGCCACCGCCGTTGACGCTCACGTAGGGCATATGGCAATCGATGCATTCCAGCTCGAAGGGTTCCTTGCCCATGGCGCCGCGAATCCGCTTGGTGGTATGGCATTGCTTGCACATATCGCCTTTGCCGAAGGTCTCCGCAAAGCGCACGCCACCGGGTTCATGCTCGCCCTGGAACCACACCGTCTGGTGGGGATCGTGGCACCGATCGCACTCCATATCCTTGTGCGGCGAGTGGCGCAGGGCCTCTGCCTGGCGGTCGTAGAACGTGCCGGCCGGCCGGCCGCTGACCGTGCCGTTATTGTATTGCATGCGGAAATCGCCGGGTGTGCGGACGTGGCAGTCGTCGCACACTTTCGCCTTTGCGCCCGTGCCGTCTGTCCAATCGTGATCGGCCGGGCCATTCTCCCCGTGGCAGGCCTCGCACTGAATGCCTTCCAAGGCCCAGGAACCGTTGGCGCCGGTCATCGGCTCGCCGAGATGATTCAGTTGGGTGCCCGCAGGATCATATCCCGTGGTATGGCACCCTCCGCAGGTATAGCGCTGGGTCCCTGCCGCATCGCGGAACCCGGTGGTGAAGACGAAACCGCCGCCCCCTCCATGAAACCGCCCATAGATGTATTCGATCTGGTCCCAGTTTACCCCTTCGGGAAGCGGCGGCAGCGGCACGCCCCAAGGAAACAGATCGGCCGGAGGTTCTTGTCCCGCCGTGCGCACCAGCATCCACGGATGGCCGTGGAGCTTGTAGGTGGCATACTTGTCCGAATGGCAGAGGCGGCAGGTCTGATCGCCCTTGTAGCCCAGGGCGGAACGCATACCGCCCGCCAGGAGCAGACCCACGACGAGTCCACTCCATACGAGGTGTCTCAGCGCCATCATCGAGTCCTCCCATGTAGCAGCCGGCGATGCGCCGCCCGCATGGCCGCACGAGCGGCTGGACAGACATGCCGGCTTGGTTCTCCCGGTTAGAGGCGGCAGCCTGCGGGGTTCCGGCCGGGTAGCACGGCCGCAACCGACAAGGCGCAAGCCAACTCGCCTAGTTATCCGCCTAGACTACTAGGATTTTTTTGCTTGTCAAGCGGGGCGAGATCGGTTTTCGCGGGAAATCCGGGAAAAATGGATGACCTGAAATGTGGGTGGTGAACCACGCGAAAGTGTGGTCTGCTGGCCTCATTGAGGGCGATACCCGGCGGGCCTGCGCCCTCGGCCGACCAGGCCCGCGAAGCGGGATTGCGGGCCGGTGGCGCCTCCACTAGGATGCAGAATACGGATCACCCGGGGCGAGTCGTCGGGACCGTTCCATGGCGCAACTGGTTGTTGAGCCGGTACTTACACGCCGGCAGCAGAAGCAATTCCTGGACTTCCCATGGGCACTGTACCAAGGGGACCCGAACTGGGTTCCCCCGCTTCGGGGTAACCAGGCAGGCCTGGTCGGCTTCCGGCCCCACCCGTTTTACGAGCGGAACAAGGCCCAGGCCTTTCTCGCCTACCGCGGAGGCGAGGTTTGGGGCCATCGTCAATTACGGGCATGTCGAGCGGTTCGGCGAGAAGCGCGGGTTCTTCGGCTTTTTCGAGTGCCGTGACGATCAGGAGGCGGCCTGCGCGCTGTTCGACGCGGTGCGCGGTTGGCTGGCGGAACATGGCATGGTCTCGGTGCGCGGGCCCACGAATCCTTCGCTGAACTACGAACTGGGCCTGTTGATCGACGGCTTCGATTCCCCTCCCACCTTCATGATGACCTACAACCCGCCGTATTACGCCCGGCTGATCGAAGGGGCGGGCTTTCGGAAAACGCAGGACCTTTACGCCTTCGGGGGCCACATCAGCATCCTGCCCAAGATCCGCGAGAGGTTGGAGCCGGTAGCCCTCCAGATCATCGAGCATCTCCAGGTCAAGCTCCGCACGCTGGACCGGCGGCGTTTCCAGCAGGATGTGGAGGCCTTTCTGAATATCTATAATCGCTCGCTGGTCGATACGTGGGGCTTCGTGCCCATGAGCGATGCCGAGGTCCGCTACGTGGCCCGCGACCTCAAACATCTGATCATTCCCGAGCTTGCGGTGGGGGCGGAGATCGACGGCCGGTTGGTGGGCGTGGTCTTCTGCCTGCCGGACTACAACCCGCGGATCAAGCAGATCAACGGCCGGTTGTTCCCATTGGGGTTCATCCGGCTGCTGTACAACAAGCGGGCCATCAAGCGGATTCGGGTCATCAGCACCAACGTGCTGCCGGAGTACCACCGCCAAGGCCTTGGGCTGGTACTGATGCACGGGCTGGTGCCGCACGCCTTGAAGACGGGGATCGAAGAAGCCGAGTTTTCCTGGGTTCTGGAATCCAATTTGCTTTCGCGGCGGAGTCTGGAGAAAGGAGGGGCGCAGTTGCAAAAGACCTATCGCTTGTACGATTGGGACCCCCCGGGTAACCCGTAGCAAAGGGAGATTTTCCCAGCCCGAACCGCGAGGCGCATCATGGAAAGCCTGGAGGTGCGTGGGGTGGCGACGGCGGCCGATCTGGCCGCCTTCATCCGCCTGCCCTGGCGGATCTATGCCGATGATCCCCAGTGGGTGCCCCCGCTGTGGGTCGAGGTGCGGGAATTCCTCGACCGCCGAAAACACCCGTTCTATCTGCATGGCGACGCCCTCCCCTTTGTGGCATGGAGTGGCGGGCAGCCCGTGGGCCGGATCCTGGCCAGCGACGACCCCTTGTACAACCGGTTCCACGGGTCCAATGTGGGGTGCTTCGGGATGTTCGAGAGCATCGACGACCCGGCCGTGGCCCACGCCCTGCTCGAAGCGGCGGCCGCCTGGCTGCGGGCGCGGGGGCGCACGGCCATCATGGGCCCCATCGACTACTCCACCAATTACCCGTGCGGCTTGCTGGTCGAGGGGTTCGATACGCCGCCGCGAATCATGATGAACCACCACCGGCCCTATTATGCCCGGCTGCTGGAAAGCTGGGGCCTGGTGAAGGTCAAAGACCTGTACGCCTGGTGGTTCGAGGACAAAAACGACCGCATCCACCAGTGGCGCCAGCGGGCGGAATGTGTGGCCCGGCGCTGCCCGGTCGTGATCCGGGCCTTCCGCATGGACGACTTCGAGGCCGAGGTGGACCGCTGCAACCGGGTCTATGACGCCGCCTACGAGCGCAACTGGGGCTTCGTGCCGCTGACCCGCGCCGAGTTCACCTATTTCGCCCGGCGCCTGGCCCGGTTTGCCGTGACCGATCAAGTGCTGCTGGCCGAGGTGGATGGCAAGACCGTCGGCTTCTCGGTCACGGTCCCGGACCTCAACGAGGCCATCCGCCCGCTGAACGGCCGGCTCACCACGTTGGGCTTGCCCATCGGGTGGCTGCGCCTGATGTGGCGGGCCCGCAAGATCAAGACAGCGCGGGTGCTGGTGCTTGTGGTCCTGGAAGGCTACCGCCGCCGGGGCATCAGCGAACTCCTTATCCTCAGGACCCTCGATTACGGCAAGAACGTGCTCAAGTACAACGCCGCCGAGTTGAGCTGGACCCTGGAAGAAAATCACCTCATCAACCATGCCATCCAGAACGTGGGGGCCCGGCGGTACAAAACCTACCGCATCTTCCAGCGGGCGATTTGATTGCCGCGGGGACCTCGGTTCGGTAGCATGACGGGTTTTGGATAGCGCGATCGGCCCGACGCAGCAACATTCCTATGCAAGCCAACGAGGTGGTGATCACAGGCATCGGCGTGGTAAGCCCCATCGGCATTGGCACAGAGGCTTACTGGAGTGCCCTGCTGGCCGGCCGAAGCGGGGTCCGGGCCCTGGACCTCTACGACGGCAGCGATCTGGCTCCCCCCTTGGGCGGCGAAGTCTCCGACTTCGACCCCAACCGCTTTCTCCCCCGCAAGCAGAAAAAAGTGATGAGCCGCGACATCCAGCTCGGCTTTGCGGCGGCCGAACTGGCCTGCCAGCAAGCGGGGGTGCGGCCGGGCACCGTCGATCCCGAGCGCTTGGGGGTGGTCTTCGGCGCCGACATGATCGCCTGCGAATTGCCCGAACTCCAGGAGGCGTTCCGCAGTTGCCTGGAGGATGGCCGGTTTCGCTTCGGGCTGTGGGGCCAGCGCGTCAAGGACAACCTGTTCCCCCTGTGGATGCTCAAGTACTTGCCCAACATGCCCGCCTGCCATATCGCCATCGCGCAGGACGCTCGCGGCCCCAACAACTCGCTGACGCTGAGCGAGGCTTCGAGCCTGGCGGCCCTGGGCGAAGCGGTGCAGGCGATACGCCGCGGCCAGGCCGATATGATGATCGCCGGCGGGGCCAGCTCGCGCCTCCATCCGTGCGTGTGGCTGCGGTGCATGTCGTACCAGATGTCGCGGCGCACCGAGGACCCGGCCGGGGCCTGCCGGCCGTTCGACGCCCACCGCGATGGGACGGTCTTCGGCGAGGGGGCGGCTGCTTTTCTGCTGGAGCGCCGGGCCCACGCCGAGGCCCGCGGAGTCCGCCCCCTGGCGCGCATCCTGGCCGTGGCCTCGAGCTGCGAGGCGCCACGCCGCGGCGCTGCGCGCTCGGGCGAAGCCATTGTGCGGGTCATCCGGGCCGCCTTGGCCGCCAGCGGCCTTGTACCCGAGCATATCGGACATGTCAATGCCCACGGCGTAGGCACCACCCTGGACGACCGGATCGAGGCCCAGGCCATCCGCCGCACCTTGGGCGACGTGCCGGTTACCGCTCCGAAGAGCTACTTTGGCAACTTGTGCGCGGCCGCGGGAGCGGTGGAGCTGGTGGCCAGCGTCCTGGCTTTGGAAAAGGGTCTGATCCCGCCCACGCGGAACTACAGCCAACCCGACCCGGAATGCCCGGTCCGCGTCGTGGCAGGCGAGCCTTTGCCCGCGGCGAAGCCGGCCGCCTTGGCCCTGAACCATGCACCGGCGGGCCAGGCCGTCGCACTGGTGTTGGCCGCCCCGTAGCCACCGGCCGCCGGCCGGGCGCCACAAACCGCTCGAACCACAGTCGCTTGCACTTTGGGGGCCTCGGTGCTGCAAATGGCTATGGACTGGGTAACTTGGTCGGCCCGGCTGCGCCACTTGGATACCGCTATCGGCACGCTGGCCGCAGAAACCGCCGCCATCGGGCTGCCGTCCCCCGACGGCCTGGAATGGCTCCAACTGCTCCGCAAGAAACTGCTTCCCCAGCTCGATGCCCCGCCGTTTCTGGTCGTCGCCTTTGTCGGCGGCACGAACATCGGAAAGTCGCTCTTGTTCAACCACCTGGCCGGCGAAGTGGCCAGCGCTGTCAGCCCCTTGGCCGCAGGCACCAAACACCCCGTGTGCCTGGTGCCTCCGGGGTTCGACGACCCTGAAACCTTGGCCCGCGTGTTCGAGGGTTTCCGCCTGGTGTCCTGGCGCACGGCCCAGGACCCGCTGGAAGATAGCGACGAAGACCTGCTGTACTGGCGGATCGGCCGCCATGTGCCGCCCCGCCTGTTGCTGCTCGACGCCCCGGACGTGGATTCCGATGTCCGGGTGAACTGGCAGCGTGCCCGGGCGATTCGCCAGGCCGCCGATGTCTTGATCGCGGTGCTGACCCAGCAGAAATACAACGACGCGGCCGTTAAGCAGTTCTTCCGCGAGGCGGTCGATGCCGACAAGCCCATCGTCGTGGTCTTCAACCAGGTGGACCTGGTGTCGGATCGCCCCTACTGGCCCCAGTGGCTCGACACCTTTTGCCGCCAGACCGGGGCCCAGCCGGAACGGGTGTACGTGGTGCCCCTGGACCGGGCGGCGGCCGCGGGCATGGCCTTGCCGTTTTACGATGTGGGGCCCGACGGGCGCCAGGGGCCGGCCGGCCCGGCAAGCCTCCGCGACGAACTGGCCCGGCTGCACTTCGACGCCATTAAGATCCGCACGTTTCGCGGGGCCATAAGGCGGGTGCTCGATCGCCAGCGCGGAATCCCGGCATGGCTGGAGCAAATCCGGGACCGGGCCGCCGATTTCGCCGCTGCCCAGCGGGCTTTGGGAGCCAACGAGATGGCCCGCGTGGCCTGGCCCACGCTGCCCCCCAGCGTGCTCATCGAGGAGATCGCCGCATGGTGGGACGCCTCGCGGCGACCCTGGTCCCGAAGCATCCACCGTTTCTACCGCTCGCTGGGCCGCGGCCTGACGTGGCCCTTGCGCAAGGCATGGCAGCAGGTTACCCCGCCGGCCGGCGATCCTTTGGCCGACTTCCAGCACCGCGAGCGCCAAGCCATACTCGCCGCGGTGCAACACCTGCTCGACGAGCTGGAACGGCTGGCCGAGGTGGGCAACGAGACGCTTCGCCCGCGCCTGGCCAGGTTGTTGGGGGGCACGGCCCGGCAGCAATTGCTCCAGCGGGTCGAGGCGGCGCACGAATCCCTGCCGGCGGTGGATGAGCATTACCGCAATTTCTTGCGTGCCGAGTTGGACGCCTGGCAGCGCGACAACCCCGGCGTGGTGCGGTTCTTGCGAAGCCTGGACCACGCCGCGGCGGTCGCCCGGCCGGCCATCAGCGTGCTGCTGCTGTTGAGCGGCTGGCACCTGGCAGGCGACCTGGCCGGCCAGGCCGCCGCCCAAGCCGCCGGGGCGGGGGTAAGCCACCTGGCCCAGGAGGCGGCCATCACCGGGGGCGTCACCGTGGGGGGCGAAATCCTGGTCTCCACCACCGGAGGCGGCATCCGCCAGGCCGCCGGCCGGCTCTTCCTCCGCCTCCAATCGCGCTACGCCCAGCAGCGGGCCGATTGGCTGGCCCAATGGCTGGAGCGGGAACTGTTGGGCGGCCTCTTGGACGAATTGCGCCACGGCGCCGAATTGCCCCAGCGGGAACCCTTCCGCACGGTCGAAGCCGCCCTGGCCGCCCTCGAAACGGGGGCGTAGCTCGTTTTCCGGCCAAAAAACGGGGTACGTCCCCGTTTCATGAAAAGACCTTGAACTGGCGGGGCGAAAGGAAAACGTCTTGCCCCGGGCCCACCGGGCAGGCCCGGTACCGCTCCTGCGAAAGCTCGGCGCTGAGGGCCTCTCCCGATTCGGCCACCAGTTCCAGGCGCACGCTCAAGCCGGCCGAGTGTACCCGGATGACCCGGGCCCGAAAACTTGGCGCCCCGTTGCGCACCGTGTGCACATCGAACTCGTGCGGCCGAACGAAGACCCGCACCGGCTGGGCCTCGGGCCCCGCCGGGCCGGGCGCATCGCACGCCAGCGTGGCGAAATACAGCTTCCCGTTCTCCACCCGACCCCGGAACAGGTTCACCTGGCCCAAAAAAGAGGTGACAAACTCCGTGGCCGGATGGTGAAATACCTCGTCGGGCGTGCCCACCTGTTCGATCCGGCCGGCGTTCATCACCACCACGCGGTCGGCCAGCTCCAGCGCCTCTTCCTGGTCGTGGGTGACCAGCACCGAGGTGATATGCAGCTCCTCGTGCAGCCGGCGGAGCCAATGGCGCAGTTCCCGCCGAACCTGGGCATCCAAAGCCCCGAACGGCTCGTCCAAGAGCAGCACTTTGGGTTCGATCGCCAGCGCCCGGGCCAGGGCCACGCGCTGCCGCTGCCCGCCGGAAAGCTGGTGGGGATAGCGGTCGGCAAACGACTCCAACTGCACCAGCTTCAACAGGCGGAGCACCCGCCGGCGAATGGCCCTGCGCGAGGGCCGCAGCCGCCGCGGCCGCACCCGCAGCCCAAATGCAACGTTCTCCAACACCGTCATGTGCCGAAACAGCGCGTAATGCTGGAAAACGAATCCCACCTGGCGGTCGGCGGCTCCGCGCTCGGCCACGTCCTCGTCGTGGAACAGAATCGGTTCGCTGCCCGGGTCCGGTTCCTCCAGCCCGGCGATGATCCGCAACAGCGTGGTCTTGCCCGACCCCGATGGCCCCAACAGGGCCACCAGTTCGCCCGTGGCAACCTTGAGGCTCACGTGGTCCAAAGCCACAAACGGGCCGAAGTGCTTGCTCACATCCCGAACTTCGATACTCATGGCACCAGGACTCCACGGAAGCGGCATTAGCGAGGTAACCGTTCACGGCCCGGGACGTTACCGGGCAACACGCAATGCGCCAGCCACGACAGAGCGTGGCCCTCCACGTTGGAGGGACGCGCTCCGTCGCGTCCGCCGCTCCGATACTCGCCGTACCGGGCACGTTCTTTCGCCTTGAGCATCCGGAAGGCCCCGGGCCGTGAATGGTTACTTACCAAGTGATGCGGCGGACTGCCGCGGGCGGGTTTCTTACTTCCAGGCTTTCGGCGGTGGCCGCGGCCATCTCCCGCGCCACCCGCCACTGCAGCAGCGACCGCAGCCCCAAACTCGCCAGCGCCAACAGCGCCAACAGCGAGGCCACCGCGAACGCGGCCGTCACGTTGTACTCGTTGTAGAGAATCTCCACGTGTAAGGGCATGGTGCTGGTCTGGCCGCGGATGTGCCCCGAGACCACCGACACGGCTCCGAACTCGCCCATGGCCCGGCCCGCCGCCAGAATCACGCCGTACAGCAGGCCCCACCGGATGTTGGGCAGCGTCACCCGCCAGAAAAGCTGCCAGCCGCTGGCGCCCAGCACCCGGGCCGCCTCCTCCTCTTCGCGCCCCTGGGCCTCCATCAGCGGGATCAGTTCGCGGGCCACGAAAGGTAGCGTTACAAACAGCGTGGCCAGCACCATGCCCGGCACGGCAAAAATGATTCGGATGTGGTGGGCCTCCAGCCACGGCCCCAGCCAGCCATGGCGCCCGAAAAGCAGCACGAACACCAACCCGGCAATCACGGGCGAGACGCTCAGCGGCAAGTCCAAGAGCGTGGCCAAAAGCTGTTTGCCGCGGAACTCGAACTTCGCCAGGGCCCACGCCGCGGCCAGCCCGAACACCGTGTTGGCCGGCACCACGATCAGCGTGATGAGCAGGGTTAGCCCGATCGCGTGCCGGGCCGCGGGGTCCACAAGGGCTGCCCAATAGGCGGTTACCCCTTTCGATAAAGCTTGTGCGAACACGGCCACCAGCGGCACCACCAGAAAAAGGGCCAGAAACGCCAAGGCCGCCGCCACGAGGCCTGCGCGGACCAACGGCGCCTCGGTGGCCGCCGCCCGGAATGCCGTGGGCCGGAATGCCGCTGGCTGGGCCGCCAATCCGCCAGCCGCCTCGCCGTTTGCCCGTCTCCCTACCCGACTGCCGCGTGCCATGGTGCCGCCTTGGTTCCGCACTTCATGTTCGTCGAATGCCCGCCTCGGGGCCGGCTATCCCTGGCCGGCGTACCGCCGCGACCAGGCCTGGAGCAGATTGATGGCCAGCAACAAAGCGAACGACACGCCCAACAGGATCACCCCCAGCACACATGCCCCGTCGTAGTCGTACTGCTCGAGCTGGGTGACGATCAACAGCGGCGCGATCTCGGTCCGCATGGGGAGGTTGCCCGAGATGAACACCACCGAGCCGTACTCCCCCAATCCGCGCGCAAAAGCCATGGCGCAGCCGGTCATCAGGGCCGGGGCCATCAGCGGAAAAATCACCCGCCGGAACGTCTGCCAGCGATTGGCGCCCAGGCTGGCCGCGGCCTCCTCGGTCTCGGGGTCCAGGTCTTCCAGCGCCGGCTGGACCGTTCGCACCACAAACGGCAGCCCCACAAAAAACAGCGCCACGGTGATGCCCAGCCAGGTGTAGGCCACCGAAATGCCCGCGGCATCCAGCCACCGGCCGATCCACCCCGTCTTGGCATAAAGCGAGGTCAACGTGATGCCCGACACGGCCGTCGGCAAGGCGAACGGCAGGTCCACCAGCGCATCCACCAGGCGCCGGGCCGGAAAGCGGTAACGCACCAGCACCCAAGCCACCAGAAATCCGAAGAAGGCATTGATGCCCGCCGCGGCCGCCGCCGCCGTAAAGCTGACCCGCAAGGACGCCAGCACCCGGGCGTCGCTGGCCACCCGCATGAACTCGGCCGGCCCCAGCCTGGCGCCCCGCAGCGCTAGCGCCCCGAGCGGCAACAGAACCATCGCCCCCAGATAGAACAACACCAGTCCCATGCTCAGGCCGAAACCGGGCAACACGCTCCGGCCCCGGCGCAGTCGGATTCTTCCCGTCATCGCGTGTGGCATGGGTTTACGGCAAAAGGCACGTGCTTTTCTGGGTGCGCGTCCGTCGCCGGTCGTGTGGATGTTTGCTCTTCGCTGGACCCGTGCCGGCACAGACCCCTCTCATCGCTTGCGCGCTGCGACGACCTGATCGAACGTGCCGCCATCGTCGAAATGCTCGGCCTGGGCCTTGGCCCACCCGCCGAACACCTCGTCCACCGTAAACACCTCCAGCTTGGGAAACCTGGCGAGCAATTCGGCGGGCACCGTATCGGGAAGCCGTGGCCGGTAGTGGTGCGCTGCGGCAAGCCGCTGGCCCTCGGGCGAGTAAAGGTATTGCAAATAGGCCTCGGCCACCGTGCGGGTGCCGCGGCGATCGACCACCTCATCGACCACCGCCACCGCCGGCTCGGCCAGGATGCTCGCCGAAGGCACCACGAT
This sequence comes from Planctomycetaceae bacterium, assembly GCA_037442445.1. Taxonomy (GTDB): domain Bacteria; phylum Planctomycetota; class Planctomycetia; order Pirellulales; family Thermoguttaceae; genus JANLFZ01. Next base: position 897 of record JBBIQF010000122.1, on the reverse strand, counting down.
CTCCAGCTCGCCGGAACCCATCTCCTCCAGGGCCAGCAAGGCCTCGTTTTCCCACGCCAAGAGCACGTCGCCCAATTTGCGCTGCACGAACGTCATCGTGGCGGCCCGGGCGCCGGAATCCAGGACCGGCACCTGCGCGAAAAGCGCCGCCACGAACCGCCGGGCCTCGGCCTGCGCCCGCGCGACGGCCGCCTGCTGGGCCGGGTCGTGCAACTTGGACAGGTCGCCCAACTCCCGCTTGAGCACGTAGCCCCATGCCGCCAGATAGTTCCACCGCGCCCCGCCCGAGGTCTTCGGGTTGGGCGTGATGACTTCGATTCCCGGCCGGACCAGATCGTCCCAATCCCGCACCTGTTTCGGATTGCCCCGCCGCACCAAAAATACGATCGTCGAGGTGTACGGCGCACTGCGATGGGGCAGGCGGCTTTGCCAGTCCGGCGCGATCCGCCCGCCGCGCGAGGCGATCATATCGATGTCGTAGGCCAAGGCCAGCGTGACCACGTCGGCCTCCAGGCCGTCGATGACCGACCGGGCCTGCTTGCCCGAACCCCCGTGGGACATGCGGATCACGACCGCCTGCCCGGTCCGCGATTGCCAATAAGCCGCAAATCTGCGGTTGAACTCCTCGTAGAACTCGCGTGTGGGGTCGTAAGAGACGTTCAATAACTCGACGGCCGGCCGGGTTCGCTCCGGCCCGGCCGCACCACATCCCGCAAGCCCGGCTGCAAGAAGCGCCCCAATCGCCGCCGAACACCACCACAGGTGGCGCAGGTACCCCACCACTGGTCCCCCCGGTGTTCTGAATCGAGGTCGGTTGGCTACCATGCGTCGGTTCCCGCGGGCCCAGATTTCGCACCGCCCCACCCGGTGCAACCGCTGCGCCGCAGCCGCATGGAT
>JBBIQF010000121.1:9127-15623 GCA_037442445.1 Planctomycetaceae bacterium | reverse complement strand
CCCCACGGGGTGGGCATGCGGTAGGGGAGTTCGCGGATGGGCCGCTTGCCCAGCCGCAATTGGTACAACGCTGCCGTGGCCGGCGTGCACAACGCGTACTCGTGCCGGGCCATGTGATCCGTGTGCGCATGGGAGATGAAGGCCCGGGGTTGGCGCCGGCGAAAATCGACGGCCAACTCGGCCTTGCGAAGCACCAGCCCGTTTTCCCAGTAGAACACGCCAGCACCGTTGCCTAACCCGCCGGTCAATGGGCCACCCCAACCCACGCTTCCGCAACGCGGCAGGTCATTTGACCTACCGCCACAGCGCACCTCCAGGCGGCCGCCCGTGCGCCTGGTATTCTACGGCACGGGAGGCCGGGGCCATAGCTGGGGAATGACGAATGACAAATGTCGAAAGACAAATGACGAATGACGAGGGAAGCACCACTGACCAAGTAGGGTGCGTGCTTGCACGCACGCCGACTTGGGGAATGACGAATGTCGAAAGGCAAATGACGAATGTCGAAGGAAGCACCAAGGACCAAATCCCAATGACCAACGACACCGGGCGGAGCTGCTTGGGTACCGCTGGAGGGCTTGGTCATTGGTCATTCGACATTTGGCTTTCGGCATTCGTCATTCCCCAGGGCCGCTCCCTTGCGGTCGCAGCTCGGTTTGGAACGCGGTCCGCGCTCCACCGGCGGCGTATAATTCCACAGCCCCATTTTGCTGGGGCCAAGGAACCTGCAAGGTCTTTTGTCATGCGCGTTGTGGTATTCGGACCTTGCCGTTGCTCTCCGAGGTCACGGAGTGTACTTCGCCCATGCGTGTGGCGGTCTTCAGCACCAAGTCGTACGATCGGGAGTTTTTGCTGTCGGCCAACCAGTCGGCAGGGCACGAGCTGACGTTTTTCGAGCCGCGGCTGACGCCGCAGACGGCCAAGCTGGCCCACGATTTCCCGGCCATCTGCGCGTTCGTCAACGACCAGCTCGATGCCCAGGTCCTGTTGATGCTGGCCCGGGGTGGCACCAAGCTCATCGCGTTGCGCTCGGCGGGTTTCAACCAGGTGGACCTGATGGCGGCCGAGCAGTTGGGATTTACCGTCACCCGGGTCCCCGCGTACTCGCCGCATGCCGTGGCCGAGCACACCGTGGGCCTGCTGTTGGCCTTGTGCCGCAAGCTGCACAAGGCGTACCTGCGGGTGCGGGAAGGGAACCTCTCGCTCGAGGGCCTGCTGGGGGCAGACCTGTACGGGCGGACCGTGGGCGTGGTGGGGACCGGCAAGATCGGCGCACTGGTGGCCCAGATTCTGGCCGGCTTCGGCTGCAAGATCCTCGCCTACGATGTCCGTGCCAACCCCGTGGTCGAGGCTTTTGGGGGCCAGTATGTCTCCACCGAGGAGCTGTTCAGCCACAGCGATATCGTCACCCTGCACTGCCCGCTGATGCCCGAGACGTACCATTTCATCAACGAGGAATCGCTGGCCCGGATGAAGCGCGGGGTGATCTTGCTCAACACCAGCCGGGGGGCGCTGATCGATACCCGGGCGGTCATCCGGGCGTTGAAGTCGGGCAAGATCGGCGCGCTGGGCCTCGATGTGTACGAGGAAGAAGCCGATTTGTTTTTCCAGGATTTGTCCACGCGGGTGATCCAGGACGACGTGTTCACGCGGCTGCTGACGTTTCCCAACGTGATCATCACGGCGCACCAGGCGTTTTTCACGCGCGACGCGCTGGAGGCCATCGCCCGCGAAACCCTGGCCAACATCACGGACTACGAACAGGGGCGCACACCGCGCGGGCTGTTGACACCGGCGCAGGCGTTGGCCTCGGCCCGCTGACTGCCGGCCCGGCGCCTCGCCGGCGGCCTGCCCCGCAGATCAAGAGGAACTCGAGCCCGGGGTTGCCGGCCCGGCGGCACCTGCGGCGGCTTATCGGAGCAGTTCGCCGTACAGCGGCAAGTGGCGGTAAGGCACTTCGAGCATCAGCAGATTGAGCGTGGTAACGTACAGGCGCCCGCCTTCCTTGGCCCAGCGGTCCGGCACGGGTTGGTGCGGGTGCCAGCTACCGGCCAGGGGGCCGCTGGGGACCTGGCTGCCGGCCAATAACGGCCCTAGCCGCTGATACCACGCGGTCCAGAAGTCGCCTTGCATCTGGAACATCACCTGGGTGGCGTAGTACCAGTAATAGCTGTCGCGGGTGGCTTGGCCGGCAGAGCCCAAGGCGGGCAGATTGGCCTGGAGCAACCGCGCGCCTTCGACCAACGGGGGGTGGTTCTGCGGCCAGCCCAGGTACATGCGCATGAGCAGGCCTTCGGCGGTCATGGCCAGGTTGGGCCGGCGGCCTTCGCGCTGCTGGGGCGTATCGGCCGCATAGGGGTTATAGCGGTATTGCGAGCCGCCGGCGGCCTGGGCCAGGTCGAGCCAGCGCGACACCTTGGCCAGGGCCTCGGCCGGCACCTCCAGGCCCGCCATCTGTGCGCTTTTGAGGGCCATGAGCATCCAGCCCGAAACCGAGGTGTCGGACTCTAGTTGCGGCACGTAGCGCCAGCCGCCTAGTTCCGGGTGCTGGCTGGAGAGGATGAAGTCCAACGCTCTCTGGGCCGGCCCGCGGAGCTGCCGATCGCCGGTCATGCCATAGGCCTCGCACAGCGCGATGCTGGCCAGGCCATGCCCGTAAAACTGCGCGAACCGGGTGCGGTCGGTGGCGGGCGTAAACAGGCAGCCGTCGGGCCGCTGGTTGCGCATCAGCCACTGCAAGCCGCGCCGCACGGGCTCCTGGTATTTGCCGTCCAAGTGGGTGTAGCCTGCGCCCAAGAGGGCCAAGAGGGCCAAACCCGTGGCCGCCGTATTTCCGTGCATCTCGCCCCAGGCGGCGTCGGCGTAACCGGGCTGGCTATCGTGGGGCGAGCGGTCCAGGGACCAATGCCCGTCGGGGAACTGGTGCCGCACGAGGAACTCGATGCCGCGTTCCACCGCCTCCTCCCACTGCTGGGTACCGTAGGCGCGGGCTCGGGCGGCGCGCTCGCCGGGCTGGCGCCCCTGGAAGGCCGGCTTGGGCTCCGGGTGGATTCGGCCTTCGAGGCTGAGCACTGCCGGGGAGCGGGGCAGAGAAGTTCGGCCGGCCGACTCGCCCGCCAGCCCCTCCCCTTCTGCCAGGCCGCGCCGCGAGGGGAGTGCCGCTGGCCCAAGTGCCGGGTTGCCGGGCGCCCCGCCGGCCAACCCCGGAGTCCCCTCGAAACCGGCCGGTGGCAAGGACGAAGCCAGGTGGCCGGGCGTGGCCGATTGGCGGCTCGGGCCGGCCAGTGCCCCCGGCATGGACGATTCCACCGGCCCAGGCTCGCCCGAGCCGATCACGCCCGGCTGTGGACCGCTGCGTGCCGAACCACCTGGGCTTGGGTTGGCGCCGGACGGCGCATCGGCGGCGGTCCCCGGCAGCACCGGGGCGCTTGCCCGGCGAAGTTGTGCTGAGCTTGTGCCCGGCCCGCCGGCGATTCCTGGGCCCGTGGCTCCCAAACCCGCGGCTGCTAAGTCGGTGCGGCGCGGTCCCGGCAAGCTGCCTGAGGGTTCGAGGAAGTCGGCCAGCGGCGCCCCGGGCACGTCGCCCACTTCTTGCGTGAGCGACCCGGCAGGCGGCATGGTAAAGCGGCGCCCTACGGCAATGGCTCCGGGCTCGGCGTTGGGGCGGACCGCTGCGCCCGGTGGGGGTGCAGGCCGGGCGCTGAGCGTGTCGTTCTGAGCCGCTAGCGGATGAAGCACGATGGGGGTCACCGAGGGCGAAGCCATCCGCCGCAGGGACTCTCGTCCCGCAACGCTTTCCAGAGCCAGGTCGGCGTCCAGTCGCCGTGGCGAGGCCGGTCGCTGGGCCGGCAGTGCGTGCCATTGGGCATCCGGCTCGGCCATCGTGGAACCGGCACCGGGGATATCGGTACGGGGCACAAGTGGGGCACGATTGGGCGAGTGCAGCGGCGGGGCATCGATCGCGGCCAAGGGGGTTGGCTGGCCGGGCGCGGCGGCCACGGGAGCGGCGGGCTCGGCAGCCGATGGGTCCATCTGCGCCGGCCGGGCCCGCTCCAGTACCGCCGATGCCCCTGCTTGTTGCAGCGAGGGTTGCGGCTCCGAGTGGCGCCGGGCCAGCTCGGCCACAGGGATACCGCCAGCGGCCTGGGGAGGCGACTGGGCAACGGGCCGGCTTGCGGCCTGGGGAACTTGCCGGGTGGCCCGGCTCGCCTCGCTCGGCTGGGGCGGCGCCACGGGCTCGGCCGGCCGCATCCGCGGCAAAGGGATCGCTTGGGAAGGCTCCAGCTTTGGTTGCGCCGCCGCTCGGGCCACCAGCGCCGCGGTGGGCAAGGGGGCCTCGTCCTCAGGCGGCAGTTCGGCCCGCTTGGGCTTGGGGGCTTCGGGCAGGGGGGGTGCGGCTGGCTCGGCCTCGGCCTGCGGCCGGGGTTGCGGCGCCTCGACACGCGGCACCGGCGGCGGGATGGGGGGCGAGTCCTGCGGTTCGGCCTGGACCGGACGCTCGAACTCTTCCACCCGCTTTGCTTCATCGAGCGCCTCCCAATGATAGTCCGGAAAACGCTCCAACGCGATTTCGTCCATCGTGTCGGGCATCTGGTCCCGAGCCAAAAGCCACACCCGCAGATGCTGGGTTTGCAGAAAAACCGCCAGCCAAAGGTGGAACACCAGGCTCAAGAGGAGGCAAAGCTGGAGGCGGCGCACGGCCGCCCGGCGGAGAATGGCGGCGGCGACAAGCAGCAACACGGCCAATACCGCGACGAGGGCCAACTGCCCCCAGCCGCTTTCTACCAGCGCCGTCCATTGCCGGGCCGCCCAAAGCGGGCGGGGATCGGGGAACGACGCCGTCGAGGCCACCACGCCGAAGATCGAGCCCACCAACACGCCGATAGCCATGAAGACAGGCCACAAGGGGCCAACGCTTTCGGCCGGGCTTGCGGCCGGCCTTTCGGGGCGGGTCGCAGGGCCCATATCACTCTCCTTGGGCGGCAGGGCCGGCCAGCGCTGTGGCCTTGTAGCGAACTTTGGCCTTCACACAGGCGTTGATGGCAGCGACCACGAATTGCCAGGGGCAGCGCCGATCGGCCCGCAACAGCGCACTTGCCCGCCCCGGATTGTTCACCGCCGCCGCACGCAACATGCCCTCCAACCGCGGCAGGTCCACGGTCTGGCCGCCGGTCAGATACTTTCCGTCGGCCGTGATGTTGATGACGATCTCGCGTGGCCGGGCCACCAACGGCATGGCTTCGCTGGCCACCGGGAGCTGCACGTCCATCTGCCGCTCCTCTTCCTCCGAAAGCGAGGCGGTCACCAGAAAGAAGATCAAAAGCAAAAACACCACGTCGATCAGCGGCGTCATGGGGATGGATTCGACGGCCGACTTTTCGCCAAGGGCGACACGCATGGCAAACGACCTTGTGCTTCAGTAGGCGGCCGCGGCCACGAGGCCCGCGGCACGACGCGGCATGTCAGGTGTTTCGGCAAGGCTGCCAACGGAGGTTGGCCGTCAGCTCCGCAGGGCATCGGCCGAGGGAACCTTCCCCCCATCGGGGCCGACCACCGGGGGCGGTTCCGGGGCGGCTTGCCCCGCGGCAGCCGCAGGCCACACAGGGCCGGCGGCAGGGGGCGGCGGGGCCACGGCCGGGCTACCCGGCGGCGATTCTTTGCTCCGCAGCCGGCGCTGCGCCCGCTCGAGATTCACCACCACGATGGCCAGCACCTCTTCCAACTCGCGAAAACGCCGCAGCAACCGGCCACCGTACAGGTGCCCCAAGAACGCGGCGGGGATGGCCACACACAGGCCGGCAAACGTGGTCACCAAGGCCATGTAGATGCTGGCCGCCAGCTCCTGGGCGCGGCTGACGCCCGGCGGCAAGGTGGAAATCTTGAAAAACGCCAGGATCATCCCCTGCACGGTGCCCAACAGTCCCAACATGGGGGCCACCTGGGCCGAAAGCGCCAACCAGCGGTTGCCGCCGGCCAGCCGGTCGGCTTCGCGCTCCGCGGCCTCGCGGCCGGCCTGCTCCATCTCCACCACGGGGCGGTCGGCCTTCAACAGCATGGCGCGGATGGCCGTGGCCGCCGCCGAGGGAAACCGCATACACAGCCGGTAGGCCTCGCGCGGGTCGAGGCCCCGTTCCGGGTGGCACTGCCCTTTGAGGGCCTGCACCAATGCGGGCGGCAGGATCGCCCCGCGGCGCAAGGCAATGGCCCGCTCCAGCGCCAGGGCCACCACCAGCACCGAAAACAGGAAGATGGGGATCATCAGCGGCCCGCCCTGATAGATCAGCTTCAAGTAATCGAGCCGGGTTTCGGCCTCGGCGGGCAGGGGGGCCGCGGGGGTCTCGGCCGGCGCGGGCTCTGCAGCGCGGAGGGCTTCGGCAGCGCGGCGTTCGGCCTCGGCCAGCGTGGCCGAGGGCTGTTGGGCGGCCTCCTGCTGCTGGGCCGCTGCCGGCAAGCCTTCGCCGGGCGCTGTGGGGCGGGTTGCCGCCGCGCCGGGGGC
>JBBIQF010000121.1:0-9087 GCA_037442445.1 Planctomycetaceae bacterium | reverse complement strand
AAGCCAGCCCCCCAGGGCCCAGATCAGACTTGCCAGCCCAAGAACCGTAATTGAAAAAGCCGCGGGTTGGGTCCTGGCAGGCCGGGCCGCGGCGGCGCTCCGTCGAACTGCGAGCATTGCGGGCCTCATGATCGAGCCTCGATTTCCTCCCCGGCCCGAAGCGGCGGCGTCACTGGGCAAGCGCTGCCACTCGCTCGCGGGCCAAAGGCACTTTGTTGCTCTGGGGATATTTGTCCACCAGTTCCCGGTACAGCTTCAGGGCCTGGCTCTTCTTGTTGAGTACTTCGAAGCAGCGGGCGGCCTCGTAGGTGGCCTCGGCCTGCCACTTGGGAAAACTGTAGCCGTAGGCCACCTTGAAAAAGCTCTTCACTGCTTCGGCATGGTCTTTGTTCTGGAATTGGATTTCGCCAATCATGAACTGGGCACGGGCGGCGACCTCGCTGCCGGACCGGCCCACTTTATCGGTGGCAGCGATGGCCCGCTGGTAGGTGGCTTGGGCGTCGGCCAGCCGGCCCAGGTTCTGCTGGGCCCACCCCAGCTCATAAAGGATTTCGGGGGCCCAGGGCGAATCGGCGAACTTCTCGGCCCCGGCAGCCAGATGGCGCGCGGCGGTTTCCCACTGTTTGAGCTGGCCTGCGGCCTGGCCGGCATGCAGCGCGGCGAGCGCCTGGAACTCGCGGTTTTGCAAGGCCGGCAGCGCCTCGTAGGCCTTCAAAGCCTCGGCGAAGCGCGCGAGTTTGAAGAGGCATTCGGCCTCCATGAAGGCCGCATCGCCGGCCAGCGGCCCCGTGCGATACCGCTGCCGCTGGTAGGCGAAGGTCTTCTGGGCGTCGGCGAAGTTCTCTTGGTGGTAATAGCACCAGGCGAGCTTGTGCACGGCCTTTTCGCCCAAAGGCGTGCCGTCCTCCTTTTCGATGACCGCATAGTAAGCCACCGCCGCGGCCGTGTAGTCCTTGGCCGCGTAGGCCGATTCGCCCACGTGGTACTGGGCCTCGGAGGCCAGGGGGCTTTGGCGGTGCTCGGCCGCCAGCTTGCGGAAGCCCGCGGCGGCTTCGTCCTCGCGGCCCTGGAGCTTCAGCGCCCAGGCCCACTGATACAGGACCTTATCGGCATCGGGATAGGCGGGTTGGTCGCGCAAGAGGGCGCCGAAGCTGTCGGCCGCCGCCGCGTACTGCTTCAACTCCACCTGGCACAGGCCGAGGAGGAAGCGGGCATCGGCCTGCGGCTTGCCTTGCAGGCCGGCCAGGGCCTGCTGGAGGTCCTCGATCGCCAAAGCGTATTGGCCCGCCTGGTGCCGGGCTAGCGCTCGGGCATAGCGGGCCCGCGGCGCCAGCGGATGCTGGCCGAAACGCTCCAGAAAACGGCCCAGCACGGCCTCGGCCCCGGCCGCGTCCTTGGCATCCAAGAGTGCACCGCCTTGCTCATACAGGGCATGAGGCGCAAGCGGGCTTTGGGGCCAGCCGGCCACCACCCGCCCGAACTCGTTGGCGGCCTGGCGCGGATCGCCCTGCTGGATCGCGCACTGGCCAAGCCGATAGTGCGCCTGATCCAGAAGGGGGCTCTTGGGGAAGTCGCGGACCAGGCGCTCCAGGACTTGGCGGCCTTGCTGGGCATGGTCGGCCTTGCCCGAGGCCTGCGCCAAAGCCAGGTGCGCCCGGCCCAGCGCCAAGAGAATCTGGTCGGCATAGCGCCCCTGGGGCTGGCCGGCCAGGGCCGCTTCCAAAAGCGGCACGGCCGCCGCATATTCCTTCTGCTCCAGCCGGCTGCTGCCGAGAAGGTAGAGGGCCTCGGCCTTGGCTTCCGCCGATTTCAGACTGGCAACCACGGGCTCCAGGGCGGCCAGGGTGTCGGCAAACCGCTTCTGCCCGAACAAGGCCGCCGCACGCCGCACCTTCCATCGCTCGGCATCGGGATGGTTGGGGTAGTCGCGCACAAGGGCCCCATAGAGCGACTCGGCTTGGGCGAAAGCGCCTGACGCCAGACTCGCTTCGGCCGCAATGGCGCTGACGTCGGGCCGCAAAGCGTGCTTTCCATACGTTTTGAGGAATTGCTGCGCATGGCCCAGTGCCGTTTGCGCATCGCCGGTCTCCAGGGCAGCGAACGCAGCCAAGTAAAGGGCCTGGGGGGCGACGGGGTCCTGGGGGTACTTGGCGGCCACCGCGGCGTACAGCCGGACGGCCTCTGCGCGGCGCCCCGGCATCTCGTACACCGCATCGGCCTGGTCCAACAGCAGCGGGGCGGCCAGTGGCGAGTTGCCCGCCGCTGCCAACAGCGGTTCGATGCGGGCAAGCGCCTCTTGCGCCCGCTGTTCCTTGAGCAACGAGCGGGCAATCCAATGGCCGGCCTCCAGCCGGTCCTTCAGCGCCGCGGCCGGCACGCTTTCCAACAACTTGCGGGCCTGGGCATAATCGCCGGCCAGATAAGAACTCTTGCCGCCGGCCAGAAGGGCGCGAACGACATACTGCGACTTGGGAAATCGTTGCGCCACGGCCGCGTACACCTGGGCGGCCTCGGCATAGCGCTTGAGCTGCACGAGGGCATCGGCCTGGCGGACGAGGGCCAGGTCGGCCAGGGCGAAATTGGGCCGGGCCGCCGCCGCGGCAAACCGCTGGACCGCTTCGGCCGCCTGCCCCGTGGCCAGCAAGGTTTCGGCACGGCGAAGCTCGACTTCCCCGGCCAGGCGGTGCTCCGGGTAACGCGCCAAAAAGGCCTCGTACACCTTGCCCGCCGCCTCCATCTCGCCGAGTTCCTCGCGGGCCACACCCACGGCATAGGTCGCCTCGGGAGCCAGCCGGTGCTGCCGGTCCTTGGCCACCAGGGCGGTGTACGCCTGGATGGCCTCGGCTTTCTTTCCCAGGGCATACAGGCATTCGCCGCGGTAGTACAAAGCGTCGATGGCCGAAGCGCTCTCGGGGAACTTCGCCACCAATGTATCCAGGGTGGCCAGGGCCTGCTGATACATCCCCGCCTGGCCCGCCTGAGCCAGGGCGAATTGGCTGGCGGCCAGATAGAGATAGGTGGAATCCAGAAGCTCCAGATTGGGGAACTTGGCCAGCACGGTCTGGAACGTGCGGACCGCCTCGGCGTGCTTTCCGGTCTGGTAATAGCAAACGCCCAGATAGTGATAGGCCCTGGCCACACGGGGCTCAGCAGGGAAGTTGCGGATAAAGGCCTGCCATTCGTCGGCAGCCAAGGCATATTCGCCGCGGTTCTGAAGGGCGGCGGCCGCGGCGTACCGGGTGGTGGCCTCGGTCTGTTGCGCCGAAGCCGGCCAGCGCGTCGCCCCCAACGCCAGCCCCCCGACAAGAATCGCAAACCACGACCTCCATGGAATGTGCCGACCGCACGCCATCACCATGACCTCGCTGCCAGGGATGGATGGTAACAATCCCCCTCGCGCTGGGCACGCCCGAGGGCCCGCTGCACTCCGTCATCCACGCCGCCTTGCCCCCGGCCCGCACGTTTTATCATACCAAACCCCGGCCAGGGGCAAAGGGAGCCGGCACGGCGAAGCGTATGGCGCGGCAGGTATGATCTGGCCGGGCGGCGTGCGGGCAAGGCAAACAGGTCAAGCCGGTTCGAGCGCGTAGGTGCGGAGCGCCCACCCTACAGGGAATGGGCCGCGTGGGTGCGGAGCAGGGTCGCATGGGGAATGGGCCGCGTGGGTGCGGAGCACCCACCCTACTAAAGGTCTTGCCAGGAGCCGGTCGTCGAGAGGATGAAGTCGATCGCCTCGGCCCGGCGCCGGTCGATACCCCCTTGGATCGAGTGGGCTTGCACCCAGGAGAGGTCCAAGAGCCGGATCATGCGGTCCGGGTACTCCAGCCAGACCGCATTGCCGGAAGCCACTAGCGTATCGTCGCCCGGCGAATCGTAGAGATAGGCCCGATCCCAGCCTTCGCCCGTAAGGCCCTCGACCGTAACATCGGCGAACAGGTAGGCAGCCACCTGGAACCCGCCGCCGGCCAGCCGCGCCGACTGCCAGGTGCCCACGAACACTTCGTCGACCGACCGGTAATGGAAGGTGGCCGAATCGTTGTCCGCCGAGCTGATCGCGGTTACCTGGCCGAAGCCTTCGACATTCAAGAAGTAATCCGGGCCGGCCAGAGTTACAGCGGTGAGCCACACCTGGAGGGTATCGCTAGCGGCCGAGTCGCGGAGCGTGGCCTGGTCCTGCCCTCCCTGGGCCGATACGGCGGTCACCGAGCCGAAGCCGCTGGCCCGCACCAGCCCCCCGGGCCCAACGAGCATCGCATCGCCGGGCTGGGCGACAAGCGTATCGTTGCCGGCGGAGTCGTACAGGCGGGCCTCGTCGGTGCCCTGGCCATCGGAAATGGCGTACACGTAGGGGAATCCCTCGGCGCGGTAGGAGGAGGTGCCGGCGGCCAGCATGGCCCAACCGTCGGCCGGATGCGCCTCGAAAATGTCGTTGCCCGGGGAGCCGTACAGCCAGGCGCTGTCGCTGCCGCCGCCCCCTTGGGCCGTTACTTGCTGGAACCCCGTGGTTTGCAGCCAAAGCCCGTTGCCGCGGAGAGTGGCTTCGCCGGGGCGGGCGGTGAACACTTCGTCGGCCGGCGTGCCGCGGAGCACTGCCGAATCGTTGCCCCCGGCTCCTGCGGAGACCAACAGATGCCCGAAATCGCGCACGGCGATGCTGTATGAGGCGCCATCGGCCAGGCGGGCACTGGTGGGCGTGGCATCGAGCTGGTCATCGCCGGGCGACCCGAACACGAGGGCCAGGTCGTCGGCACCGGGGGTGGCCAGCGCCGTCACCTGCGGGAAGCCTATGGCCCGATTCGCGTAGCCCCCGCCCACCATCGTGGCGTACAAGGGCAGTGCGGTGAAGGTATCGCGCGCTGTGGGCGCGGCGAAAAAGGTGATTTGATCGCTGCCCCCTTGGCCGAAAACGGCGATCGACGAGGTGTTCGCCACGCTGGCGGACCAGGTGGGCGCAACCAGCGTCGCCGAGCCGGGGGCCAGGGTGCCTACCTCGGGCTGCGGGGTGCCCCAGAGGACCGCCGTGTCGTCGCCCGGGCCGCCGTCGAACTGCACGCTGGAAATACTCAAGGGGGCGAAACTATAGGCCACCCCATGGATGCTCAGCCGCAGCCGGGCCGCATCGAACACGAATGGATCGCTCTGGCTGGTGCCCGCGACGGTCACGCTCGAACCCACCTGCCGCACCAGGTTCACCAGCCGAAGCTCTACCTCGGGCGCCACGCCGAAGACCCGCAGGTAGAAGGTCTGGCCGGCAGAGACGCCATAATCCAGGCGTTGGCGGCCTTCGAGCACGGCCGAGGTGCCAAGCAGATTCTGGCCGGCGTCGTAAAGCGCAATCGTGGCGTCTTGCGGCCCGCTGGGCACGGAGGCCTCGGCCGTGAGCCAACCGGGCTGCGCCGTTTCGAGCCGATACCACGCTTCGCCGGCCGGGAGGGAAATGCCCGCCACCTGGCGATAATCCACGGCGCCGAGCACTCGGGCCACGTGAATCACCACCGCCGCCGCATCGGAACTCGATCCGCCATCGCCGGCCCGATAGGTGAACGAGTCGGTGCCCACGAAGCCGGGCGCTGGGGTGTAGCGGAACGAGCCATCGGCCGCCAGTTCCAGCGTGCCGTAGTTGGGGCCGGCCTCGATGGCCACGGAAAGCGGCTCCCCCTCGGCATCGCGGTCGTTGGCCAATAGGCCGCGGGCCGCCGGAACCGCAAGCACCGTATCCTGGTCCACCACGTACACGTCGCCGGCCGCTACGGGCGGATCGTTGACCGGATGCACCGTGATGGCCACCACCACCGGCTGGCTTTCCGCCTGGCCGTCGCTGGCGCGATACGTGAAGCTGTCGTCACCGAAGAAATCGGGGTCCGGCGTATAAACGAACGAGCCATCGCCGGCCCACACCAATTGGCCGTGGCTGGGGCCGCTGACCAGTTGCGCAACCAAGGGGTCGCCATCGGCGTCGGTATCGTTGGCCAGCACGCCATCGGCCTCAAGCACGGCAAGCGGCGTGTCCTCGTCGGTCTCGTAGGATTCGGCAAGGGATACAGGGGGATCGTTGACCGGCCGCACCGTGATCTGCACGACCACTTCGACGGCCTCTTGGCCGTCGTCAACCCAGTAGGCAAAACTGTCGGGGCCGTGGTAATCGGCCTCGGGCTGATAGCGGAATCCGCCGTCCGGCGCCAGGGTGACCACGCCGTGCGAGGCGCCGCGGGCCAGGCGGGCCAGAAGCGCCTGGCCATCGGGATCGCTATCGTTGGCCAGCACCCCCACAGCCGCCGCGACCTCCAGCACCGAGTCCTCGTCGGTGGCGTACTGGTCTTCGACGCCCACGGGCGGGCGATTCTCCGGCGGCAGCACGATGTATTGGCTGTAATCGAGGTTGAGCGTGTCCTGCCCGCCATACGGCAGGCCCGCCAGGTTGACGATGGCCTCTTCGCTCCGCCAGTAGGCCGAAACGTCCACCCCATAACCCAATTCCAGCGCCTTGAGCATCAGATTGGCGAAGATGGCCTGGGGCACCGTGTGGGGGTGGACGCCATCGGCCACGAACAGGTTGGTGGGATCCTGGCCCCCCGCATTCCAGAACGTCTGCCCCCCTATGGTGACCGACTCGACCGGCGAGGCATTCGTCCCCAGATACACTTGCCCCAGGGCGAACATATCGACCAAAGGAACGCGGTAGTCGGCGGCCAGGGCGGCCAGTTGGTCGTTCAGTCCCACGATCGCCTGGGAAATGAGTTCCCGGCGCTGGGCATCCGGCAGGTACTCGCGTGCCGCCGGCAAGGTGCTCAGGTCGCCCACGTTGACCAGAACCGTGTGCACGCCGCTGGCCACCAGCGTATCCAAGGCCGTGCGGATGTTGCCCGCCACGCCTGCGATGAAGTCGGCGATCTGCTGCTCGCTCCAGCCGCGCTCGGGATCGCCGTACCCGTAGATGCCCTCGGCGGCCGCGGAGAAATCGTTCTGGCCGACCCACAGGACCGCATAATTCACCAGTCCGGCGGCCGCCTGGGCGGCGACGCCGTCGGGCTGGCCCTGGGCCAAGAGCGAGGCCGAGGTGGCACCCGAGCGGGCCCAATCGTAGGCATACCCCTCGCGCCGCGGTTCGCCGTAGCTGCCCCAGGCCCCCACATTCACGCCGCTTGCCGCCAGGAGTTCCACCCAGTTATCGGCGTAAGCGTAGGCTTCCCCCGCGTACTCGTCGCTCAGGCTGTCGCCCAGGGCGGCCAGGCCGACGACGGGCCCCGGCACATGCACCGTCACCTGCCCGATGGCCAGCCCCGGTTCCCCATTGCGGCGCACAATGACGTACTGGAACTGGTCGTCGCCCACGAAGCCTGGTTGGGGCGTGTACCGCACCCGATCGTCCGTCGGGTCGTCGGGCGTGCCGGCGTCGTCGCGCTGGACCGTCCCGTGCCGGGCCCGCCCCAATTGCACCAGCCGAAGCGCCGCACCCTGGGGATCGTAATCGTTGGCCAGCACGTCGATAACGACCGGCGCTTGCTGGCCCGCCACGGCCGCGTCCCGCCGGGCAATGGGCGAGGTTACCGGCACCGGCTCGGGCCGCGTCACCCCCCCGCCAATGGGCGCCGGCAGCAGGTCGTCCGGGTCGGCCGCGAACCATACCCCCGTGCCCGGCACAGGATCGTACACCGTATTGGACTGCCACGAGTACCAGTCGCTGACCGGGAGGTCGATGGGCTGGCCATCGACCGACACCCCCATCAGCCGCAGGTAGAACCGGCTGGCCTCGCCCGGACCATAAAACCCCTCCGGCACCCGCGGCGAGCTATAGAAAAACACCGACCCGCCCGACTGGTAGTTCCGGATGTCCAGGTCCATCTCCGGGCCGTCGTACCGGTCCGGCTCGTTCCAATAGAACAGGTTGCCATCCACCTCCTGCGAGGCGAAAGGCTGCGTGTCGGGCGTACCGAACGGCGAATACAGGCGCAGCCCCGCCAGGTCCGATACGCTGGTGGCCGGCTCCAAGAACGGGTGCCCCTCCAGAATCTTGTACCCGATCTCCACCAGTTGCTGGATTTCCATCGAGCCGGGCAAGTAGCTCTGCACGATCCAGTTGAAGTGGTGCACCCCCAGCACCACCTCGGCTTCCGAAAGCGTGAACTGCCCGCCCCCCGGGCTGAACTCGGCCTGGATGGTGTAGGGGTCGATCCGGCTGACGGAAATGGCACTGGCCAGGATCTCGGCCGCTGAGTGGACCGGCAGTGCCGCCCAGTTGTTTTGCTCGTCCGACTCCTCGATCTGGTCATCGGGGTCGGCGATGGCCAAGAGATAGCTGGTCCCCGCTGGCGGTGGCGCCCAGAATGCGGGGTCGTTGACCGTGTGCCGCCCGCCGCTGGGATCGAGCCGCCGCGTGGCGATCGGATCGCCCAGGGCGTTCTCAGGGTCAGGCCCCGAGGCCCAGGAAAAGGCGATCTCCAGGTCCACCCCCGGCGGCAACTGGCCCACCACCTCGTAGGTCACATCCACCCCGCGCCACGCCCCAAAGGGGTCCATGTCGCGCAAGGTATTCCAAACCAGTGCGCCCAGCGCCACATCGGGCAGCGGCTCGGTGCCCGACATCATGCGGCGGTCTTCCAGAAGCTCGATAGCCAGGCTGCGGTATCCCCCCCGCCGGCTGGACGGGGCACGCCGGCGCACACCCCGAGCGCAAAGGTCATACGCAGCCGCTACCCTTCTTGCGGGGGGCATTCCCAACTCCTTGCGCCGGCGCGCGACGCCACTGTTCCGGAACTGGCCCGTGCGGAAGATTGGACGGACAGACCGCCCAAAAAGTTTCACCCCTCCCCTCCACGATAAACCAATTGCGCCCGAAGTAAAGACCTTGAAGGCCCGGAACACGCCACCGGCGGGGTGAAGCTACCGGCCGGCGGGAGGCGAAGAACGAGCCGCCGGGTTCATCCCGGCGGTAGATTGCCGGCGTGGAGATGGCCGGTTGGTGGCCGCGGGCACGCGGCATCCAGTAACATTGGAGGGCCACGCGCTCTTGGAGGGCCACGCTCCGTCGTGGCCGGGCATTGCAAACGCGCCGGACGTGCCGGAGCACGCCGGATGCGCCGGAGCGCG
>JBBIQF010000120.1:1693-15630 GCA_037442445.1 Planctomycetaceae bacterium | reverse complement strand
GCAGGGCGCAAAAAAGCCGCCGCCGGAACCGCGGGGGGCCGGCGGCGGCCAAGGTGCGCCCCAAAAGGAGCCGATCCTTGAGTTACGGCGAGGCCTGGATGCCCAGCCGTTCTTCTTCCTCTTCTTGGATGATGATCCGCGGCGTGACCATCATCATCAGGCTTTGGGTTTCGCGGCCGATGCCGACGTTCTTGAACAAGCGGTTGATGTAGGGGATCTTGTTCAGGATGGGGACGCCGAACTCGTTGCGGCCTTCGCTGAGGCGTTTGATGCCGCCCAGCAGGACGGTGCCGCCGTCGGGCACGCTGACCGTGGTGGTCACGGTGATGTAGGAGAACGTGGGCAACTGCACGGTGGTGCCTTCGCGCCGCGTCTCTTTCTTGCTCGACTTTTTGGTGTTGTCGTTGGGCTTGTCCTGGACGCCTTCAGCGCTTTCGTCGGTGGTGGTGGTCTCGGAGCCGGTGAACTGGAAGGTATCGACCTTGTCGATCTGGCTGAAGAACGGCACCACGGTCAGGCGGACGAAGCGGCGGTCGTTGGAGACCACGGCCTGGACGCTGAGGAAGGTTCCTTCGTTGAGCACCGCGATGACCGGCTGCTGGGCGGCGGCGAAGTCGCCGACCACGGGGATCACGCTGATGACGAAGGGGCTGGACGAGGTGTCGGACACCATGGCCGTCGAGCCGTTGAACAGCGTCACCTTGGGCGCCTGGAGCACGTTGCTGCGGCGGTCGCCCTGGGCGGCGTTGATGAAGAAGAAGGCTTCGATATCGCTGAGGATGGCGAAGCCCAACTGGGCCCCGGCCGTGGCATCGAACCCGCCGAACTGCGGCACCGCCAGCGTGTAGCTGTTCTGGGTGAAGGGGATGTCCAGATCGGCGGAGAACACGCCTGGCGAGGAGAGGCCCACCGTAGCGCTGGTGGGGTCGCGGGCGTGGTCCAACAGGTCCCGGACGCCGGGGGTGCCGGTGACCGGGTCGTCGGCGGTGACTTTGCGCCCGAAGATCATGCCGGGGTGCTCGATGCCATCGACGACATCGAAGTCGAAGTCCACGCCGATCCGCTCGAAGAAGTTGTCGTTGAGGGTGATGAAGCGGACTTCGATGGTGACCTGGAGGTCTTGCATGCGGCGCAACTGTTCCAAGAGGTCGGCGATTTCCTCGTGGACCTCTTGGGTCTGGCTGATGACCAGGCTGAGGTTGGTGGGGAACTCGCGGATGGAGCCGGGGCCACCGACCTCGTCCCAGGTGGTGGGCTGGATGGTGGTGACGATCAGGTCGATGAGGCTACCGAAGGCGGCCAGGCCCGCGCCGCCCGCCCCGCCGGGCCCGCTGGCCAGCGGCATGTTGGTGGGGGTGGGGCCGCGAGAGGCGCTATTGGACATTTGGGCCAGCACCGTGGGGTCCAGCACGCCGGTGGCGGGTTTGCCATCGCGGCTGGCCAGCACCACGGCGGGGGCCATGGGCGAAGCCCCGAAGGGCGAGGCGCCTTGCAACCCTGCCGTGGCGGTCGCCATGGCGTTGCGGTACGCCCCCTCGAGCCCCATACCGGCGCTAGGCACGAAGTTGGGGATGGGGATCACCAGGTCGGCCACGTTGTAGGTGACCACGATCAGCTCGGTATTGCGCGCCTGTTCGCTGGTGATCTTCAGCACCTCGTCCTTGACCACATAGGTCAGGTGCAAGGGGGGCAGGATGAGCTTCAGGGCGCTTTCCAGCTTCACCTCCTGCTGGAGGTCGATGGTGATGGGCGTATCGGTGGAGACGCCTTCCTCGGCCAGGCCTTGAGGATCGAGATAGATGTTCAGTTCCGCCAGCTTGGCCAGGTAATCGACGACCTTGCTCAAGGGGGCGTTCTCGAACTTCAAGGCCACCGGGGTCTTGAGCTTGCGGTAGATTTCGGCCTCTTTTTCGGAGCGGCGCCGGCCGACCTCTTTGGCGAACTTCGCCCGGCGGTCGGTCAGCTCGCGCCAGGTCTTGGCGTCGGGGAAGACGTAGGGTTCCGCGCCGCTGAAGGGGACGCTGGCGCGGTCCACCTCGGCCAGGGTATCGAGCACGGCCTGCTCTTTCTGGTCGCGGAGGGTGCGGCCCTCGGCCATGCGGCGGACCAGCCGGGCGTTGAGCACAAGCTGGTGGGCCAGGGGGTTTTCGGGGTCGAGTTCCGCAGCCTGCTTGGCGACCAGCTCGGCCTCGGCGTAGCGCTGCTCGTGCATCAGGGTGTTGAACTCTTCGACCTTTTGCGCGAGCTTGTTCTGGATTTCCAGCTTATTTTGCTGCTGGCGCTCGATGTTCTGCGCGACCTTCTGGTTGCGCTCCTCGAGTTCGATCCGGGGGCGATTCTGCTGGATGAACTTTTGGGTATCGGCCAGTTCGCGCTCCAGTTGGCGGATCATGCGGTCGCGGACGGCCGGCTCGAGGCCTGCGGCTTCGACCTTGGTGCGCATCTGCTCCAACTGGGCCACGGCCGCCTTGGGGTCGGACTCCAGGAGGCGGCGGGCATTGCTGATGGCCTGGGCCACATCGGCGGCCATCTGCTTGGCCAGCACTTGCTGGCGTGCGGCGGCTTCGTCGATGGGGGAGGTTGGGCCGGGTTGCCGGGGCGGCTCGACCGCCGGCGGCAGCATCTGGAGGTAGTCGCGCAGGCGCTGCGCGGTAACCGGATCCAACTCATGGATGTGGGCATAAGCCTGGCGGAAGAGTTGGAGGGCGGCCTGGGGGTCGCGGGCTTTCAGCGCCGCTTCGCCCTGCTGGAACAGGGCCATGCCCATGCCGGGCTGGCTGGGCGGGGCCGATTCCGGGCCGATCCGCACTCCCAGCGGGGCCTGGGGGGCGTTGGCCCCGGCCAGGATGTTCCGCGTGGTATCGCTGGAGGGGTCGTACACGGCGCTTGCGGCCCGGCGATCGAAGGGGCCGGCCCCGCTGGCCGGCATGGCATACTCGGCCCCTGCGGGGATGACACCGCCGCTGGGGCTGCCCGGCCGGCGGGCCTGCTGGTGGAGATTGGCGATGTGTTCCAGCAGTTGTTCGGGCCGGGGTTCGTACGGGCTATACATCACCCGCAGCCGCGAGGCCTCGGTGGCCAGGCGCTCGGCTTCGTCGAGCTCGTTCCAGCGGACCAGGGCCTCGGCCTGTTCGAGCAGCACTTTGGCGTACTGGCGGCGCCAGGAGTCGCTCTGGCCGCGCTCGGAGCGCTGGCTCATCAGGTCGTTGTAGGTGGCCACGGCGGCCAGGACTTTTTCGGGGTTGTCCATCGGGCCGAAGGGCACATTCATGGCCCGGGCACGCTCGGCCAGACTGGCGGCGCGGCGGCTATCGCCGACGGCCAGGGCCTTGCGGGCCTCCAGCAGCAGGGCCTGAGCGGCCTGGACCTCGGCGGCAGAGACCGGTGCGCTGCCGGGTTGGAAGTTGGGGCCTGCGGGGCCGCCTGGCCGGTGCGCTGCCGGCGAGGGGATGACCGTGGCTTGGTCGACCGGCGGCACGTGGCGCACGCCCGACCCGGGCTGTGCTGCGGCCAGACTACCCATGCCCGACGGCGCTCCGCTGCGTTGGCCGGCCGCGGCCTGCTGGAGGTCCTGGGCCAGCTTTTGGGGCGAATCCTCACCGGGGCCGAAGACGGCGGGCAGCTCGGCCGCTTTGCGCTGCCAGAACCACGCCGCCTCGAGATTGCCTTCGCGGAGTTCGTTGCGGGCCCGGAGGATATAGGACTTGGCCAGCGTCTTGGGGTCGCTGGAGCCTGCCTGCGTGGCACCGAATCCGGCGAAGGGATCGACGGGTCCGGCCGAGGAACCGCGGGCGCCGCTGCCTGCCGGGCCTGAAGCGGCCTGAGGGTTGGCGCTCAGCCGGCGCTGGAGTTCGCGGCGGGCCTTGGCCGGCGTATCGCCCAGGTACAGGGGATGATAGTCCACGCCGAGGGCTTCGGCTTGGTCGATGAGTTGGCTGGCGGCCTGGAGATCGTTTTGCTCCATGGCCTGTCGGGCGCGGCGGAGGAGGTCATCGGCCTGGGCGCGCTTGTCGGCCGAGGGGGCACTGGAGGCAGGCCCTGCGCCGGCCCGGAACGGCAAAGGACCAGGATCATGGGAAGGCGGCTCGGCCCCGACCAGGGCCGCTGCCAGCGTCACGGCCGCGGCAACGACGCCGCGAAGGATGCGTGCGGTCGTGTTCAACGGGTTCTCCTTTCGAGACTCGCAGGATTCCCTTGCGGTTTGGACGAGAGGCCATCCGGTGCCCCCGCGACGGACCGCTGCCGGGCCGGCGCCAAGGCCCCTTGGCCCTGGTGGCCAATGGACTTCGGGCCGACTTCCGTGCCGACACACCATCCGCCCGCGGAACACCAGCGATCTTCTGCTCGCACGTGTTCTTCCGGGTTCGGTAGAAGAGAGCGGGATAGATACCTGCGGCCGAAAAAACGGTCAAGGGCAGTTCCAGGGGTTTTTGCCCCGGAATTTTTTCTGGGGGCCTCTGCCGCCCGAAGCCCCGGCAGCGGCGTGGCGGCCGGTGCGGGCCGGCTGCTGCCCGGCGTGCTCCAAGCTGCGATCGCCCAAGCACTTCGGAGAACCGCGTGCCGCGCCGGACCTGGCCTGCGGGCCGGGGCGGGTGCTTGCCTTGGCCAGGCCAAGGGCCTATAAACGAGGACTCTTGCCCCGATTGCCCGTCTAGATGGAAGGAGTGGAACATGCCGGGTTTGAACTATCGCTTCTCGTTTGGCCCCTGGAATATCCACGGGGGCGCCGATCCCTTCGGGCCGGCCGTGCGGCCCAGCTTGGAGTTCGCCAGCAAGCTCAAGCTGTACAAGCAATTGGGTTTCGACGGCGTGCAGTTCCACGATGACGACGCGGTGCCGGACCTGGAGGGGCTTTCGCCGGCCGACATCGTGCGCAAAGCCAGCGAGGTCAAGAAGATGCTCGAGGACGAGGGCCTGGTGGCCGAGTTCGTCGCCCCCCGGCTTTGGGAGCACCCCAACGGCATCGACGGGGCCTACACGTCCAACAGCCCGGAGTGCCGCAAGTGGGCGATCGAGAGGACCTTACGGGCGGTGGATATCGCCCAGGCCCTGGGGACGCGGATGCTGGTGTTCTGGCTGGCCCGCGAGGGGACCTATATCCGCGAAGCCAAGAACGCCATCCAGGCCCATCACTACCTGGTCGAGGCGATCAATCGCGTCCTGGAGTATGACCCGGAGATCACCATCGCCATCGAGCCCAAGCCCAACGAGCCGATGGACCACGCCTATGTGCCCACCATCGGGCATGCCCTGGCCCTGGCCAGCCGCACCGCGGATCCCAGCCGGGTGGGCGGGCTCATCGAGACAGCCCACGCCCTTCTGGCCGGCCTGGACCCTTCGGACGAAATGGCCTTCGCCTTGTCCATGGGCAAGCTTTGGAGCGTCCACCTAAACGACCAGAACGGGTTGAAGTTCGACCAGGACAAGACCTTCGGCTCGGCCAACCTGCGTGGGGCCTTCAACCAAGTGCGGGTGCTCGAGCTGGGGGGATACCCTGCCACCGGGCGCTTCGTGGGGCTGGATGTCAAAGCCATGCGCACCCAGAAAGCCGAGCACGCAACCCTGCATCTGGACAACTCCCGCGAGGTTTTACTCATGCTGGTGGAGAAGGTCCGCACCTTCCCGGCCGAGGTGGAGAAAGAGTGCATCGCCCGGCGCGACTACGAGGCGCTGGAAATGGCCATCCTCCGCCATCTGCTGGGCAAGTGACGCTTTTGGGTAAGCGGCGCTTGCCGGGTTCGCCGCGGGGCTGACCGGGTGCGGGGTATGGATTCGGGCCGGGCTGGGTTCCCAGACGGGCCGGCGGCATTACGGTTTGGTGGCCGCGGCGTAATGGCCGGCGATTTCCTCCGGCCGCAAGGCCCGATCGTACACGGCCACCTCGGCCAGCTTGCCTTCCAGGCCGGCAAATCCGTCGTTGCGACTGCCGAAATGGAGTTCCGCCTGGGCGAATTCCACCGGGGTTGTGCTTGCGATTTCCGGCTCTTTCCGGCCATCGAGATACACGGCCACGCGGTCCCCTTGCCGCACCAGGACCACATGATGCCAGGTCCGCAGGGCGATCGCGGTATTGCCGGCCAGCGGTTCTTTGCCGGTGCGGCCGTGGTAGAGGAACAATCGCCCGGCGTGGGCCACTGTTCCGCCGATGCCCAGGTGATCGCCGGGGGCGTCGGCCGATTGGCCTGCGGCACGGGAGAACAGATACGCGGTTACCGGCCGGGCGTCGGCGGGCAGCCCGTTCCAGAACCAGAACTCGACCGAGTAATCGTTGCCCAGGCCAGCAAGCGAGGCCCGTACCCGACCGCCGACAAAATGGGCGGCCCGCGAGGTTCGACCGGGACCGGCCACCCCGGGCGCTTCTGGACCTTCGAGGTACGGCGCGACCAACCCCTCGAAGACGGCCGGCCGGCCGCGCCCCGTGGCGTCGGCCGATTGCGACACCTCCATATCCCCCAGGCGCCAATACGCTGCCGGCTGCGAGGCCAGCACCGCCTGGACATAGGGACCGGCGGGCAGGGCCGGCGGACGCCGCTTTCGGCCAGCCACTTGCTCGAGCAGGCCCAAGGCGGTCTCGACCAACACGGGCTCGGCCTGGACCTCCAGCCCTGCGGTGCGTGCTGGCCACGTCGTATAACCCCCGAGCCGGTGCTGCTCCGGCGGCGGGATGTACCCTTCGGCCCCATTGGCCAACTCGATGGTGAATGTCGTCTCCAGCGGGCTTTGCGCCTTAATCTTCAAGCCCGTAATGCCGAACACCTCGTTCGGCAAAGCGACGATGCCCAACTGCCCGATCCGAACCGCCTGCACAATCAGCTCGGCCTGCGGATCGTCCCGCAGATAGAACTGCTCCAGAGCATACACCTCGGGGATGTTGGCTGGCTTGCGGCGGTCTTTCATCGCCTCGACGATTTTCTGGGCCCACGCCAGGCGGGCTTCGTCAGGCACACGGCGGCGAAGCACCACTTTGCGCTGGGCCATGGCCAGGTCCGCACCCGGTTGCCAAGCGATTTTTTGAAACGCCTGGAAGGCCGCCTCGGCAACCGCGTTGGCGTAGGCGTCGAGGCCCGGCGGATTGGCCGGCCGACTGTAGTCCATCCAATGCAAGTCGCCCGAGGTGCCCTGCGACATGATGACCACCGGCGTATCGGCCGCCCCGCCCTCGGCCGGCTTGCCCTGGCGCAGGCGCTGGGCCAGGCGATCGCAAAACCGGCCGAAGTAATCGGCCGACACCGGACTGGCCCCATAGTAGTGCATCGAGTAATTGGCCAGTACAGCCAGGGGTTTGTTGGTGCCGGTCCCGGCAGCGGCCCCGGCACCGGGTGCGCCCGCATCGGTGGCCGGTTTCGCCGCGGGCCATTCCAGGGCCTCGAAGGCTACGAGCGTCAACCCGGCGTCCTCGGGCCCGGCAGGCCCCACGTAGTCCGGGTTCTGATAGCCCGGGTGCATCATCGCCCGCACGGTGGCCTGGCCGAAGGGATCGGTAGCGATGCGGTCCGGCCGTTTGATCCAGCGGCGGCAATTCGTGTACTGCGGCAGGTCCACTGCGGTCCAGCCCACGCGCACCGGGACCAAACGGCTGGCAGCCCGGGCGATACCTTCGGCAATCCATCCGGGGAGGCGCTGGGCATAAGGCTCGTCGGCCGGCGTGCCCAGGGCTCCCATGACTGAAGGGGCCGAGTGCGTGTGCGTGGCGGCGATCAACATATGATCCGGCGGAATGCTGGTCCGCTGGGCGGCCTCCTGCTTGGCGTGGTCGAGCAATCGCCGGGGCATCATCAGGGTATCGACCACGACCAGCGCCAGCCGGGTGCGGCCGTCGTCCAACACCAGTGCCCGCGCGAACAGCCGGTCGTGTGCCCGCTGGGCCCGGTTCTCCAGAAACCCGCCACTGATGATCCGCGGAAACTCGGTCGGGGTGATCTCCACCGCAGCGGCCCCCGCCCGCAATTGGGGCGGCCCGGAGGCTGCACGCACTTCGCACCGCGTTGGGCTTCCCAAAAACCATGCTCCCAAAATGGCAAACACTACCGCCAGGCGTCGCAGTCCCATACGCTGTCTCCTCATTTTCTAGGCACTCCTCCGGATACCACGTGGCCATCGCGGCGCCCCACTCGGCGATTCGGTGACCACCAGCATACCATGGGTATGGGAGAGAGGAAGTCTGCGGGGCCCAAGCAAGGGGCCCTGGGCCCTACAACAGAGGTACTCGCGTGATACTGCAACGGGTTGCAAAAGTTACAATCCCGGCTCGCGGCAATCCAATGGAACCCAAGGAATAGCGTTACTGCGCTGACACCGGCGGGTTGCTCGCAATCCTTTGGAACGAAACAGGTTGCGATCGCAATTGCCTTTTCCGCCAAGGGGGACAGAGCGCCAGGGCACAGGATGTGCATCCTCGGGACCGGCAGTCGGCACCCAATGACCCATGCGGTACCCGGGGTTCCCGCCCCCGGGTGCCGTCCGACACGATCCGGGTGGATCGAGCGACCGTGAATCTTAGGTGCTTGTCGCCAAGGTAGGGCGGCGGACGAACCAAGACCCCGACTCGGGAAAGAACCGTTTTTTCACGGCAACCGGGCTCGGCTGGCGGCCCCCAACGGCCGGCCGAGCCCGTTCGCTTTGTTGGGACGCCTTCAACGGCCTTCATGGCGTACGGCGGCCGCCGCCACAAACGCCTGCGATACGGGCAGATAGTTGCAGGTGCAGCCGCCGGTGAGGCTGGGCATATTCAACAGCCCCTCGGCAGGAAACAGGTTGTTGGAACACGCGGCTCGCACGTTCCAAAAGCTGATGACCTCGTGCGTGGCCAGGTCGATGCAGGCCGCATTGCCCAGTATTCGCGTGGTCAACAAGCGCTGGCTGGCGCGGGGTATGGTGCATCCCCGGCGGGTCCAGCTCATGGGTTTGCCTGCCGGCTTGCCCGTGCGCAGATCGTACTCGGTGAAGTTCTCGGCCGTGCCGAAAAGCACCCTATCGCCCACCAAGGCCAAGGGCCTGGGGAGATTCTCGGCCGAATACTTCTTGCCGGGCTTGACCTCCGGCGCTGGGAGCGATGCCAGCCGAGCGCCCTCGGAGGCCCGGTGGATGCCCAGTCCCACGACGACCACGTCCAACACGGGGCTGTAGCGCACCTCGCCGCCGCCGGGGGTCTCCCACACCAATTTGCCGCTGGCCAAGTCGATGGCCCGGGCCTTGGAGGTGGCTACCCCGGCTTTGGCCCAAAGCGGGCCGGTTACGTCGGAACAGAACGCCTTGCCGCCGCCCAGCGCGATGCTCAGGCTGCTACGCCCGCAGGCCAGTTGCCATAGCAGCCGGCCGGTATGCCGGTCGAAGCACACCACGTGCGAGCCGCTTTGCCCCACCAGGTACCGATCGGCGACCCGGAGGTTGGCCCACGGCCGGTCGAACCCCTCGGGCAGCTCGATCCGTCCCTTGGTGGCGCCGCTGGCCGGGTCCAGGACCAGGCACACGCGCCCGGCAGCCAGGTACACGGCATCCTCCAGGGCCACAAGCTGATCGCTGGTGCGGTCGGTCCCCGGGCCGAAAGGCAGGGCCACTTCCCACAACCGCCGGCCGGTGTACACGTCAACGGCTTCCAGCCGGTCGCCTTTGAGGAACATGCGGCCAGCGCACACCCGCACCAAGGTCCGGCGGGGCTCTTTGATCCAGCGGCGGGGCGTGTCGAACCAGAGCAGTTCCAGCGGAGCAGCCGCCAGCCGTTCCTGCGAGGCCCCGGTATTGGCGGCGTCGGCCTCCTCGTGGGTCCATTGGCCCGAGTGGGGCAGGCCGCCTTGTCGGGTCAATACCAGGAAGCGGCCCGCCTGCCGCACGGCCACGCCGGCCGGATTCGCCTCGCGCACCTGGCCCAGTACCCGCTGGCATGTCACCTCGGGAAGTGCCAGGCACGCGGTCCCGCCATAGGGGCGCAACAGGGCCACGAGGTCGCCCGGCGAGTTCTTCTCCAATGCCGCCGCCAGGGCAGCCCCGTCTTCCGTAACGATCAAGTCGGCCAGATAGGGCGGCAACGGCAGCGCAAGCGGATCGCCCACCAGCGCCGTGACCCGCGTGCCGTACCAACCCGCTTCGTCCCACTTGCGCCGCAGCCGGTCGATCTTGGTGGCGTCCGGATCGGCAACAATCAGTTGCAGTTCGGAGTGGCGCACGAGTTCTTCGGCTAGCCGGCCTGTACCGACCCCCAGCACCAAAGCGTATCCCTGGCGGGGCGCGGCGGTTTGGAGTATTTCGGCGGCCGCGGCGGTCCACGTGTCGCTCGCCTGCGCCGGCGGGGCGGGCAAGTCGTGCACCACGGGCTTGCCATCCTTCGATGCCGGCGCGCTTGCAAAGGCCAGTAGCGTCCCCTCGCGGGTTACCGCAAGCAGGTGCCCGCCCGCGGCCAGAAGGCGGTGGGGCGTGCCCTCGACCGCCGCGTGCCATACCACTTCAGGCGCCTCGCCTGAGCGCGGGATGCGCACCGCCTCGATGGTGCCGGGGCCGGCCAGGTACAGATGCCCGCCGGCCCGAAGCTGGGGGCGCAGCTTCGTGGGAAGTTCCCACAACACCGGGCAAGCCATCTGCCACTGGTCGGGATACGTATCGTTGCGGCGGGCAGCCGGCACAGGGATCTTCTTGCGTTCCTCGAGCTTCATCTGGCTCAGATCGTATGCCCGGAGCGTGTCGCCGCCGCTGTACATCACCTGGCCGGCCAGCACGGGCTGGTCGAAATCGCCCAGGTCCTTCTGATTGGTCGGATCGATCCATACCCGCGTAAATCCGCCCGGATACAGCATGGGCTTGAAGTTGACCCGCCAGGGGCCTTCTTTGCCGCGATCGTCGAACCGCTCGTCGTTGGGCCGGCTCATATCGTAGAGGTCGCCGCTATGGCTCAAGAACCGGCCTGTGCCCGCCACGAACCACGTGCCTTTGGGCAAGCCGTTGCGGCCTCCCCAACCCATCGTATACGGGCCCGGCGCCCCGGTCTTCAAGTCGAAAAAGGCCGGCAGTTGCGCACCGCAGGGAACCACCAGCCGGTCGTTGACCACCGCCAGGTAGCCCTGCGGCACGATGCCCGCCACGTGGGCCACGCCGTGGTCCATGTTGGCCTTGGGAATCTGATTGCTGTCGGTGTTGGCCCAAAGCAGTTTTCCCGAACGGGCGTCCAAGGCGTACACGCCGGCCCCGTACTTGGACCATATTCCCGCCCCGAAATACAGCACCCCATTGTGGAGCACCGGTCCCCCGCGCGCCGGAAAGAGCGAAATCAACCGGCCGCTTGCCAGCACCTTTCGATCGCGGCAGCCGGGCGGCAAGCCGCGGAACTTCCACCGCAGCGTGCCATCCGCAGCACTGACGCAATATAAGTAACCGTCGTCCGAAACAAAGTACACCCCCGACTCCCAGACCACCGGTGCAAACCGTACCGGCCCCTCCGCGTAGAAACGCCACCGCACCGCCCCCGTGTCCAAGTCCAGGGCCGTCACGCTGTCGGTAACCATCGAGGGAACATACACCGTCCGCCCCGCCACCACCGGCTCGTACGTGGCATCATAGGCCAGGCGGACCTCGGCCGGAAAAGCCGGCTGCGGCTTGGCAAACCGCCGAACCCACGACAACCGCAGCTCCGCGGGCAGCGACTCGCCGCAGACCGCGCTCCGCTGGGCATCGGCACGGAATTGCGGCCAGTCGGCGCACGGCGCACCTGCCGGCCATAGTCCCCAAACCAGCACAGCCACGATCCAAACAATCACCAGCGAATTGCGAAACAATCGGGGCATACGCAATCTCCTCAAGGTTGGCTTGGCCCGTCTATGCTAACGCGCCCGCAGCCCCGGGCAACAGCCCGCGCTACGGCAAAACGGGAGGTCTAACCTGGCGGAAGCCCGATCTGCCGGAACCGCTCAAAGCGTGCTCGGTACAACCTCTGCCGGTTCGCCGGGACCCTAATCCCTCTCTTGCTCGACGGGGTCCCTGCTCATGGGACGCCTCGGCCCGCTCCTGTGCCGCCTCATGGCCGGGGCAATTGCAGCCACACGTCCACCCGAGGCGCCTGCCACGTGTACGGCTTGTGGAGAATGTCCAACCGCCCGTCGCCGTCCAGGTCGCCCACCTTGCCCTCATGGAACCCCATGCCCCGCACCAATTCGGTACGGCGGAAGCCGCCCTGCCCGTCACCATAGAAAATCCAGGCGGTGGCGTTGGGATGGTCCGGCTCGCCCCGGCCCCGCGACCACTGGGCCATCTCCGCACAAAAGATGTCCAGGCACCCATCGGCGTCGATATCGGCCACCTGGAGTGTGTGCCCATGCACCACCGCGCGGTCCAGCAGGGCGTGCCCTGTCCACGGGGCGCCGGCAGCCGGTTCCCCCTGGCATTCGTACCACTTCAACGGGCCGTTGGCGTCGCCCGGCACGAACACCACCTGCGGATGCCGGGCATCCTTCTTCAGCCACCCCGCCGCGACCCGGGCAAACCGCTGGCTATCGTCGATCACCAGCGCCTCGAACCGGTGGCCGCCCCGATGCTTGAACCACCGCCCGCCGCCAATCAAATCCGCTTTGCCGTCCCCATCGATATCGGCCGAGGCCAGCCCCTCGTGCTCCCGGCCCGACTCCCAGCGATAGATTTCCACCAGCGTCCATGGCTCGGTGCTCCGGGGGTCGGCCGGCAGCTCGGCCAGCCACAGCCGCCGCGCCCCCTGGTTCCAGAACACCACCTGCGGCCTGCCGGTACCCAGGAAATCGCCCGCGATCAGGTCGTGGTGCTTGTTGGCCCCCGAGTTCTTCACCACCCGCCGTTTCCATGGCTGCTTCGGATCGAAACGCGGATAAGGGTTTTCCCACCAGTGCACGTTCCGGCCGCTGGCATCTTCGCCGACCAGGACGTCCAGGTCGCCGTCGCCGTCCACATCGCAGCAGATGCCCCCGGCTTCCAGGGGCAAACGGCTGCCATCGACCACAAACACGCCCCAGCCGGCGCCCTGCCGCCGATACCACACCACCGATGGCGCCTTGGTTCGCTCGGTGATCATGAAATCGCCGATGCCGTCACGGTCGAAGTCGCCCACCACGGCCGCCGTCTGCTCGTTGCCCGCCGGTGGCACCGGCAATTCGCCGCGCTGGCTGGTCAAGTGCTTCCACCGCGGCACTTGGGGCGAGGCGGCCCATATGCCTCCGTCGCCAGCCAGAACCGCTATCGCCGCAACCGCAATCACCAGACCCGTAGATCGCATCGCATACTCTCCGTCGCCCTCGGCGCCCCCCTTGAGCTGGTACCGCCCCGCGCGGCCTAGTATACGGTCACTGCCCCCCGGCGGCCACACCCGCGCACAGCGGATGCTCGCGTTCATCACAAGCCCGGGGCATGGCCCGGGCGCAGTCCAAGCCGCCAGAAACCGACTTGGCAGCCCCGCCCGAGCCGTCCGGAATACTTCGGTCCCCAAAGCGCGGCGATTTCTGGGCCTGCGGCGCCGTTTACCCCCAAGCCTCCCACCAGCGGGCCAGCCCGTTGACCGGGGCAGCGGCCCGGCTATAATCAGGGGTGTTGTGTCGATCCAGACGCATAGCCCTATTCTACCCGCAGAAGCAGGCCAGATGCGCCAAAGGAATTCTGGCCTAGCCGCCGCGCTGGTGCTATGCGACATTGGCCACCAGGCATTATCACGCAACATCGGAGCCCCGAGCTACCAAGCGCTCGCTTCAACACACTACAGAGCAGCACGGGCAATGCTTTCCACACCGCAGCGGAGGTATCGAACGGTAGCAGGCCCAATCCCATTGGTCCTTTAGCCCTTTCCTTTGTGTTGCCAAGGGCCCTCGCCACAATAGGCCATCAGTCAGAGAGCACACCATGATCGAGCAAAGGGTGTCCGAGACAATCGGAAAACTGCCTCCTTCGCTCCAGCGGGAGTTACTCGACTGCGCCGAGTTCCTCCTGCCCAGGGC
>JBBIQF010000120.1:0-1673 GCA_037442445.1 Planctomycetaceae bacterium | reverse complement strand
AGCCAGGCAATGGAGCGCTCTTTCGCTCGCCAGCGCAATGCGGGGAATGGAATCTGAGGAGCCACTTTATACGCTGGAAGATTTGAAAGTGCTCTTCGAATGAAGCGGGCTGGGCAAATCGTCCTCTTGCGTTTCCCGCAAACGGACCTCGAGGAGGGGAAGCGGCGGCCTGCGCTCTTGTTGGGACGCCTGCCAGGCGAGTACGGCGAGTGGTTAATTTTGCATGATTTCCTCACAAGCGCATCACTACGTCGCGGGTTTTGACGAGTTGGTCCAGCCTGGCGATTCAGACTACGCGGGGACTGGCTTGAAGGTTCCCAGTGTGATACGGGTGGGGCGTCTGGCGGTCGTGGCCGACGACATTCTGCTGGGCGCCATGGGGCATGTTTCGAAGGAAAGGTTGGCGCGGATAAAGAAGCGGCTAGCAGATTGGCTGGCCGGAGACTAGCAGCGGCTGGCGATTCGGTAGAGCGCCGCTCTTTTCGGCGGCGCCTGTGCCGCTGCGGACGCCCGTCGGGCCTGGCTAGCCCGTGAGACCACGTCTCTTCGAAATGCGACGATGGCCTCTTCGCATGCGAGGTCGCCGCGGAAGCAGCACGCGTTTGCCGGGATCGTTTTGGCCGGATTATCGCTGCTGTTGTTGCTGATCGATGCCCTCACCGTGCCGCGGCTTGTAGGCGTTGCCGACCTTCGATCTTTCGTCGGGTTGATGGTGGGTGTACCCTTGCCGAAGGCGGCGCTGCCGGCTATGGCAGCGGGGTTGGGAACAGTCGGTGCAATACTTATGATTATCGGTGCCCTTGCATCGCTCGTTTATCTGGCAAAGCGGGGGCCGGGGGTGCGGAGGATCGCTCTTGCGGCTTGGGCGGCTGCGATCGCAGTGAGCGCCTTCTTGTCCGTCGGCGGTTGCGTCATGCTGGCCCGCAATCCTGCCCGTGGCGATTTCGCAGGGCTTGCGAACCTCGCGACGCTATTGGTCCATGTTATACTTCCCGGTGCCGTAGCGCTCGTGATGGCGACGGCGGTTGTGTGTCTCTTTGTTTTGGCGCGCAGCGAGGACAGGGCGTGATTCGTCCGGTGGCGTGGGGAACCAGTCGGTCACGAGGCGCGTGCAGGCAGGCCGATGGAATACGCGGCGGAGTGAACCTCGTTGGCGCCGGCCTGCTGGCGGCAGCCCAGGCTGCGCGTTTCGCTGGCGTGGCCAGTGGCCCCCGCGAGGTCCTATCGCAGAATCAGCTCAGACGGCGCCAGGGCCGTGGGATCCGGTGTCGATCTCGATGGCCTCCTGGGCGGGGACGACGAAAATCTTGCCGTCGCCGATAGCCCCTTCGGGTCCGGTGCGGGCCACGCTGGCGATGCACTCGATAGTCCGCTCCAGGAAATCGTCGTTGACCACGATCTCCAAGCACACCTTGCGGAGCAGCACTGCCGTATACTCGTGGCCGCGGTACGTGGCGGTGCGGCCCCGCTGCCGGCCATAGCCCTGGGCATCGCAGACGGTCATGCGGGTAACTTCGATCTTCTTGAGGGCTTCGCGCACCGCCTTGATCTTGGTGGGCTGGATGATAGCAATGACCAGTTTCACGCGCGGTTCTCCCCGGGGCACAAGCGTGTTGGGTGCAATGCGGCCGGCACCCGAAAGTCAGAATACACGCTGCCGGGCCGCCGGAGTA
>JBBIQF010000119.1:0-15805 GCA_037442445.1 Planctomycetaceae bacterium | reverse complement strand
GCGACTTGGGCTTGGCCTCCAGGCGATCGGGGGCGTACCATCCGCAGACCCACCCTTCTGTCCCCTCGAAGCGCATGTAGGATTGGCCGTCGGCGTAGTGGCGCCGCCCCTCGTAGAACATCTCGACCCCGTTGGCGTAGCGGTAGCGGACCTTGAACTCCAACAGCACGTTCCAGAGATAGTCGGCCGGCGGCAGTTCGCCGTGCCCTTCGACCTCCACCGGGCCGGTGTGCTCGGTGTTATTGGCCCACTGGGCGATATCGGCGGGGTGATACCCCCAGTTGCTGATCATGCCGTCGCAGTAGTCGCGGTTGGAGTACCAGAAGGGCCGGTCATAGCTCCGCATGGGATGCACGCGCTTTTCGGTGTAGGGGACCATGGGGGCCGGCCCGAGCCACATGGGGTAGTCCAGCTCTTTGGGCACCGGCATTTCCGGCTGGGCCGGCAGCGACTCCCAATAGATGGGGACCGAGATGCGGATGGTCTTCAACTGCCCGATCTTGCCCGTGCGGACCAGGGCCACCGCTTTGAACAGATGCGGGATCGAGCGGAACTCGCTATCGGTGCGGAAGACGCAGCGGGCCTTGGCGGCGGCGTCGGCAAGGATGCGGCCATGGGCGATGGCAAGGCTCAGAGGCTTCTCGCAGCACACGTCTTTGCCTGCCCGGATGGCCGCCAGCGCCATGGGCACGTGCCAGTGGTCGGGCGTGCTGATCATCACCGCATCCACGCCGGGCCGTGCCAGCACCTCGCGGAAGTCGGTGGTGCAGAAGCAGTTCTTCAGCATCGCTGCGTCCCACCTGTGCTGCCGGGCGCTGGCGGCGATGGCGGGGTTCTCGTCCCACTTCAACCGCCAGCGGTCCACGTCGCACAACGCGACGATCTGGCAATCGGCCCGCCGGGCAAAGACCGGCAGGTTGCGGGCCACGCACTGCCGGCCAAGGCCCAAAAGGCCGATACCGATCCGCTCGCTGGGAGCGGGGGAACCCTCCCGGCCAAGGCTCGACGCCGGAACCACCAGCGGTACGGCCAGCCCGGCCGCACCCTTGGCCAGGCGCTGGAAAAACGCCCGCCGACCCATCGAGCGGTTTGTGTTCGTACGCATGGGGCCACCTCGAACGGTTCATAGGATGCGTCTTCTTCCCAGTGCCCAGGCCACGACGGAGCGTGGCCCTCCAACCAGGCGTGGCTCTCCATGCGTGCCTGGAGGGACGCGCTCTGTCGCGTCCGTCGCCTCCGCCGCGTCCGCCGTGTCTACTATCACATCCCCGGGCACCCGCGGCGTCAAGTGCAGCGGCGCTGCGCGGGCATCTTGCGGCTTGCGGCCGCGCGGGGCTCGACCGTGCGCGGTTGCTTCCGGCCGCCCTTGGGCGTTATCATGCGGAGCAGACGACACTGGCTGGCGTGACTCCTGGTGTCCAGGGGCTGCACCGCGGGCGGGGCTTCGCTAGGCGGCGGCTGCGCTAGGAAACCGCCAGGGGCATGCAACACGACAGCGCAAGAAGCGGAGAAGGTGACATGCAACGTATTTGCGCGGTGGTGGCTTTGGTGGCTGTTTGGGGGGCGGGCCGAGCCGAGCCGGCCTGGCCGGCACTTCCTGAGAACCTGGCCCTCAAGGCCCGAGCGTCGGCCACCTCGGAACACAATGCCTCGTATCTGGCCCGCTTTGCCATCGATGGCAAGATACCGCCGGCGGGCAGCACCTCGGCCGACTTGGGCGCAGCCTGGTGTGTTCTGAAGGCCCGCTCGGGCGACCAGGCCGAGTTCACCCTGGAATGGGACCAGCCGGTGCCGCTGGGCGAGCTGATCTACTGGGGCCGCACCACGTGGTTCATGAACGAGTGCTGGAAAGACTATGAGGTGTACCTGGACGAGGCAACCACGCCGGCAGTGCGGGGCACATTCGCCATGGTGCACGCGCCGCAGCGCGTGTCCATCCCCAGCACGCAGATCCGAAAAGTGCGGCTGAAGTTCCTCAATTCGTATGGGGGGTTCAATCCGGGGGCGCTGGAAATCCAGGCATTTCCGCGGCGGCTGACGGAACGGGAAGTCCGCCAACTGGCGGCCCAGTTCGGCGCGCAAGGGGCGTTGCCGGTCCAGGCCGACCCCAAGCACCTGCGGCAACTGATTCTCCGGCTGCGCCGCGAATATGGGGAGCGCTACGCGCAGGCGGCCAGGCATCTGGCCGGCTTGGATGAACTCGAAAAACCGCTGGAAGAGGCCGAAGCTGCCGGTCCCCCGGCCGAGGACCGCCTCGAAGCCCTTCGCAAACAACTCGAAGCCCTCCAGCGCGAGGTGCTGCTGTTCGATGTCGACTGGGTGGTGGCCGTGCGGCGCTACGAAATCGAGGCCTCGCACGTGTACACCTATCACTACGAGGGCTTCCGGCCGGGCGGCGGGCTGTATGTGGTCTCGCTGAAAGACCCCAAGGCCCAGCCGCGCCTGCTGGTGGAATCGCCCACGGGCCAGATTCTGGACTGCGATGTGTCGTACGATGGGCAGACCATATTGTTCAGTTGGCGCCGCAAGGCCGACGAAGGCTACCATCTTTGGAAAATCCGGGCCGATGGCACAGGGCTCCAGCGGCTGACCGACGGCCCATGGCACGATTACAACGGCTGCTGGCTGCCTGACGGCGGCATCGCATTCTTGAGCACGCGCTCGCCGCAGTTCGCCTACTGCTGGCACGCCCCGGTGGGCATCCTCCACCGCATGAATGCCGATGGGACGGGGGTACGGCGGCTTTCGGCCAATTACTTGAACGACTTCACGCCAGCGGTGCTCGGTGACGGGCGGATCGTCTACAGCCGCTGGGAATACGTGGACCGGCCTGCCATCCCCATCCAAAGCCTGTGGACCATCAACCCCGATGGGACCGGACTGGCCGGCTTCTTCGGCAACCGCGTGATCTCGCCGGCGACGTTCATGGATGCCCGGCCGATTCCCGGCACGACCAAGGTCATTTGTACGATGACCGGGCATAATGGCCCGACGCGCGGGGCGATCGGCATCATCGACCGCTCCAAAGGGCTCAATGCCCAGGAGGCCATCGAGAACATCACGCCGGAGGTGTATGTTCCCAAGGTCCACGAGGGATGCGGCAACTTCGAGGGGGCCAAGCCGTATAGTTGCCCTGTGCCGCTGGACGGGGAGCGGTTTTTGGTTTCGGCCCGCGGGCCGGTGCTGGTCCGCACCTATTCGGGCCAGTGCCAGGCCGTGGCCATCGAAGCGCCCGGCGATGGCATGCAGTGGTTCGCCGCGCAGCCGCTGCGAAGCCGGCCGCGGCCACCCGTCCTCCCCCGCACCGTTCCCGATACCGCCCCGCCCTACGCCACGCTGGTGCTTCAGGACGTGTACAACGGCCTGGAGCCCTATGTGCGGCGGGGCGAGGTGAAGGCCATCCGGGTGGTCCGCGAAATGCCCAAGACCGTGCGGATCGATCCCAGCCTGCGGGCCTTCGGCTTCCAATTCCCCGTGATCTCGTGCGGGGCCACCTATGCCGGCAAGACCGTGCTGGGCGATGTGCCGGTCGAGCCCGACGGCTCGGCGTGCTTCCGGGTGCCCGCCGGCATCCCCATCTACTTCATGGCCTTGGACGCCCAGGGCCGGGCCGTGCAACGCATGAGGAGCTTCACCCACCTCATGCCGGGCGAGGTGCAGGGGTGCGTGGGCTGCCACGAGCACCGCTTGCAGACGTCGCGGCAGCGCTTGGGGATGGCAGCTCTGGCCGAGCCGAAAGACCTCCAGCCGCCCGAGTGGGGCGTGGGGGGGTTCGATTATTCGGCCATCGTGCAGCCGGTCCTCGACCAGCACTGCGTCAAGTGCCACAACCCGGCCGACGCCCCAAAGGGCATCGATCTGACCGGCGGCAAGACCGACTTTTTCAACGTCTCGTACGAGTGCCTGGCCCGCGAGAACCAAGGCCCGCGCGGCAGCCCCTACGTGAGCTGGATTCCCACCTATAACGGGCAGGAATGGAACATCCTGGAGATTCAGCCCAAGACGTGGGGCTCGCCGGCCAGCAAGCTGGCCGAGGTCGTGCTCTCGGGCCATCCCGACAAAGAGGGCAAGGCGCGCATCCAATTGGACGACCGAAGCAAGCGGCGGATTCTGGCCTGGATCGACCTGAATGTGCCGTATTATGGCACCAGCGAGACGGCCTACCCGGAAAAGCCGGGGTGCCGGCAGATGCTGCCCGAGGGGCTGGAGCAGGTGCTTGCCGAGGTGGGCCAGCGGCGCTGCGCCGGCTGCCACGCCCAGGGCAAGTTCCCGCGGCGCGAGTGGGTGCGGATCACCGAGCCGGAGTTCAATCCGTTCCTGATGGCCCCGCTCGCCCGGGCGGCAGGCGGCAGCCAGAAGTGCGGCCAGGCGGTCTTCGCCGACAAGAACGACCCCGACTACCAGGCCATTGTGGCGGTGTTCCGACCTGTGGAAGAAATGCTGCGCCGCAGGCCGCGGATGGACATGCCCGGTGCGCAGCCGGCCCCCGATGTGTGCCGCACTTGCCAGTAGCGCCGCGCAAGGCCCGGTGGCCCCTTGGCCGGCGGTTAGGCACGGGTGTTAGTGCGCCTGGCCGGGCGACCAAGTGCCACCCGGTTGGCCTGCGGTAAAACAACGGCCCGGCGGTAGAGCTCCACAAGCGGCGATGGGCGCGGTTACGGCCGGCCCACGAGCCCAAGCGCCCAAAACAGGTAGGCCGCCGGGGCCGCCAATAGGAGCGAGTCGATCATATCCAGCACACCGCCCAAGCCGGGCAGCCAGGTGCTGGAGTCTTTGCGCCCGGCTTCGCGTTTGAGCAGCGATTCGGCCAGGTCGCCCAGCATGCCCACGCCAGCCAGCACCCCGCCATAGGCGATCCAGCCCCACCAGGGCGACGCAGCAGCGGCAAGGTGCGCTGCGGGCTTTGCGGTGGCCAGCCATTCGGTACTCAACCACGCCCCCGCAAGCGCGAAGGCCACGGCCCCGGCCGCCCCTTCCCACGTCTTGCCGGGACTGAGCACAGGGGCCATTTTGTGCCGGCCGAGCAACCGGCCGACGATGTAGGCACCCGTGTCGGCCAGCTTGACGACCAACACCAGCGAGACCAAGGCCCAAGTGCCGAAAACCAGGCGCAACTGCACGGCAAAGCTCAGCATCAGGCCGATATAGATGGCCGCGAAGGCAGTGGCGGCCAGCGGGGCCAGGGTCTTTCCCGGCCGCTCGAATCGCCGCATCTCGGCCGCGAAGGCCGCCGCCAGCACCAAAGCTAGGGCCAGGCATGGTCCGAAAAAGGGGCTGGCCGGGCTGCCGTGTGCGCTAGCACCGCACCAAGCCGGGCCGGCAATCGCCAGCCCCAGCCAGTTGCTGGCCAATATCGCGAGGATGCCCCCGTACACGACCACCGGCAGGGGGAAGATTCCCGCTGCCGCACACAAGGCCAAGAACTCTTGGGCGGCTAGCATGGCCAGGGCAGCCGCGACCGGTCCCAGCCACAGCCCGGCAATGGGGGCGTGGTGGTCCAGCCAGCAGAGGCTGGCCAGCCCTGCCACCACCAAGGTTCCGACGATCAATCGCCAGCGGAGCACGAGAGCACGCCGGGGGCTACACGAAGCAAACGGTACCGGAGCCGCCCAACCGCCCGCCGGGGGTGGGCGGTCGGAAGCCTCAGGCCGGGGTCAGTCGGGCTAGCCGCCGCCCTTGTCCTTGGCCGGCGGAGCGGTTTTCGGGGCTTCCGGTTCTTTTTCCGGGGGGCCTTCGAGGGCGGCCGCCAACTTGTTGAGGGCTTCGGTCTCGATCTGGCGGACCCGCTCGCGGGTCAGGCCCAGGGCTTCGCCGATCTCCTTGAGCGTGCGGGGCTGGTTGTCTTCCAGGCCAAAACGCATTTTCAGCACCGTGGCCTCCCGCGGGTCCAACGTCTCCAAGCGGCGCAAGACCTGGGCCAGATTGTCGTGTTCCATCAATTCTTCGTCGGGGGTGCGGGTCCGTTCGTCCATCACCATTTCGCCCAGGGTCCAGCCGGTATCGGACTGGTCGGTTTGCGGCGTCAGGTTGTAGATTTTGATGGCCTTTTTGATGATGGGGAGCTTCTTGCGGGGCAGGCCGAGCACCCGGGCGACCTCCTCGGGAGTGGGGGTGCGCCCGAGTTCCTCGGTCAGCCGTGTGCACGCCTTCCGCCACTTGGACAGCAGTTCGACCATGTAGGCCGGTATGCGGATCGTCTTTGCCGAGTTGATCAAAGCCCGCTTGATCGATTGCTTGATCCAGTAGCTGGCGTAGGTCGAGAAGCGGGTGCCCATGGCGGGATCGAACCCCTCGACGGCCCTCAGCAGCCCCAGGTTGCCTTCCTCGATCAGGTCTTGCAAGGTCAGCCCTTTGCCGGTGTAGCCCCGCGCGATGTTCACCACCAGGCGGAGGTTCGCCCGGACCATCCGGTCGCGAGCCTTCACGTCCCCTTCGCCGATGGCCACGGCCAGGTCCTGCTCGTCCTCGGGCGACAACAGCGGGGTCTCGTTGATCTCGCGGAGGTAGGTCTCCAGCTGCGATTGCGGCGTGGCAGACGGGTTCTTGCGTCGGGCTCGAGCCATACGGAATGCACAAAGCGTCTCTACACAAGGGCATATAACCACGGGAACTATCGACGTTTGCGGCCGATGTTCTCCAACGAAGCACATGCGCGACAAGCTGTGCGGATTGTGCCTGGCCTTCGCCGCAAAACAAGCAAATCGAATAGTCCGCCTGGTCTCGCAAGGGGGAGAAAGCGATCGATATTCGGTTACCCCACGTAGCGGCTTGCCGGCCCGGGGCGGAAAGCCGGCGGTCTCGGTCTGGAGATGCCGATGGTGCGGCTTTTCCGGCCCGGCACCGCCGCAGGCACATACGGCCCAAGCACGGAATAATCGGCCACCCCAGGCGGCATCGTCGGGAGACCCACACCCCGGTAGCCGAGAGGTTCACCCGCGCGGCCGGCTTCGGTATGCTCATGGGTTCGAGTTGCCGAGAAACGTTTTCCCCGGTCCGCCCGAAATAGTGCCGATGCGATTCGAGCGCGTGTGTGTCGAAGCCCTCGCAGCCACGCTGCCCGAACAGGTCGTTCGCTCGTCGGACATCGAGGCCCGCTTGGCGCCGGTGTACCGGCGGCTGCGCCTGCCCGAGGGGCGATTGGAAATGATGACCGGCATCGTGGAGCGGCGTTTTTTCCCGCCGGGCACGCTGCCGGGGCAAATCAGTGCGCAAACGGCGGAGAAGGCCCTCCAGAAGGCGGGCATTGCGCGAGACGAGGTGGGGGTGCTGGTCCATGGCTCGGTGTGCCGCGATTACCTCGAACCGGCCACGGCTTGTGGCGTGCATCACCGGTTGGGTCTTTCGCCCCGATGCCTGCTGTACGACGTCTCGAACGCCTGCTTGGGCCTATTGGATGGGGTCGTGCAGGTGGCCAACATGATCGAGCTGGGGCAGGTGCAGGCCGGCCTGGTCGTGGGTACTGAGGACAGCCGGGTGGTGGTCGAAAGCACCATCGACCGCTTGAACCGAGACACCACACTTTCGAGGGATGACGTCAATCGGGCGTTTGCGACGCTCACTTTGGGCTCGGCCAGTGCCGCCATCCTTTTGGTCCACCGCGATTCGAGCCAAACCGGCAACTTGCTGCTCGGGGGGATTTATCGTGCCGAGACCGCGCATTGCCACCTCTGCCGGAGCGCACGGGATGAGACCATTGGGGGGGAACTCCGGCCCCTCATGTGGACCGATTCCGAGGGGCTCTTGAAAGCGGGGATTGCCACGGCCAGGGTGGCCTTTCCCCAGTTCTTGGAGACGCTCGGTTGGAAGGCGTCGGAGATTGATCGCACGTTTTGCCATCAAGTGGGCCGGGCGCACCAACGCGCCCTGTTCGAGGCGGTGGGGCTGCCGCTTGGGATCGACTTTCCGACCGTCTCGTTCTTGGGGAACACCGGGGCCGTGGCGCTGCCGGTCACCGCCGCCTTGGGCGTGGAACAAGGGGTGGTTCGCCCTGGCGACCGGGTGGCGTGGCTGGGGGTTGGCTCGGGCATCAACGTGCTGGCCCTGGGCATCCGATGGGGTTGCGTTTCCCCGGCAATTGGATAGACTTCGTGAATCCAAACAGCAAGAAACAGTAATCCGAAAGGCCCACGGTGCCTCGGCCGATGGACAGGCCGACGGTTGTGCCTCGCTTTGAAGGTCGAACATGTCCAAGCAAGCTGTCCCCCCGCGTAGCCGGACCGCCAGAAAACGGGCCAAGGCCAAGCCCCGCAGCAAGAAACGGGACCCGATTTTTGTAGACGGCCAGCGGCCCCGGCCGGTGTATGTCGATTACAAGGACATCGAGCTGCTCAAGAAGCTCACCAACCGGCAGGCCAAGATCATTGGCCGGCGCAAAAGCGGATGCTCGGCCGTCAGCCAGCGCGCGGTGACCAAGGCCATCAAGCGGGCCCGGTATATGGCCCTGTTGCCTTACGTGGGCGAGTAGCTGGCGGTGTTGGCCGCCGGCACTTTCACATACTGCGGGGGCCAGAGGGCCGGCCTGGATTTCGATCCGCCTGGCCTCGATCGGCCGCCCCCGGTTTCTACCAGGGGCCTAACGCGGGGCAAAGGGCTTGCCGAACGTGGGCGGCGGCGGCTTGCCGAAGGTAGGCGGGGGTGGCTTGCCCGGCCC
Source organism: Planctomycetaceae bacterium (assembly GCA_037442445.1). Lineage (GTDB taxonomy): Bacteria > Planctomycetota > Planctomycetia > Pirellulales > Thermoguttaceae > JANLFZ01. The sequence continues at coordinate 7,155 of JBBIQF010000119.1, read as the reverse complement.
ATGGTAGGTGGGCTTTTCCGCGGGTTTTTCCGGGGCGGTGTCCGCCCGCTTCTCTTCCAGCTCGGACAGAACGTGCGAGACGTCGAACGACGGGGGCGTCGCGCCGCTGACCTCGAAATGCATCTCCACGCGGTCCTCCAGCGGGTAATACACCCCGGTCACCCGGCCGACGCCGTGGCGGGCAATGCCATCGGAGCGGAAAAGATTGTTCTCGAACGACACCTCCGCGGGCATACCGAAAAGGCGTGAGGCCTCGATGAAATCGACGCGGCGAATGGGATCCACCTTCAACCGCCGCAATTGATGATTGATGGCCCGGCGGACCCGCTCCTCGCAGCGCGCGATCTGGCGGGAATGGATGCGCCAGGAGACCACGGCCAGAAGGGCACACAGCGCGATAACCGAGGCCAGCGAGATCCGGACAATCTGGACGGGTGTAGGCTTTTGCATGGCCGGGGGCCTCTCCGCTTAGGGTGTCGCCTCTTCCCGACCGCACTGCATTTGCCATCATACCCCGGCCCGCGCCGCGTGAAAACCATCCTGGAGCCGGCGGCAGGTTTGCCAGAGGGTGGCCCGGCCCACTCATTCCCCATCCGCAGGGCGCGGATGAAACAACTCGGCTTCCAACCGGACGGTAAGCACCTCCCCCGCTGGGGGCAACTGTGGCGGCTCGGGTGGGGCCAAGGTGGGCGTTGGTACCTCAAAGGCTTCGTGGTCCCCTCCAACCGCTGGAAAACAGAACCTGACCGGCGGTGGGGGATTGCAGGGATCTACATCGCGTGCGTCCCGAGAAGGCTGGGCAAAGGAATCGTGGCTATCGGGTGGTATGGCACCGCATCCAAGTGGAGGCATGGCCGGGATGTATTCTCTCTTGTGCATCTGCACGAGCGTGAACCCTACAAGCAATACCGAGACGAGCACCGCCCCAGCTCCGATTGCAAAACGAAAAGTCCGCTCCATGATCACCGCCGATTCGCCTCCGGTGTGTGATTGCGCCTTTTCGGCAAAATCCCAAGTTTTTTCATCTTGTTGTATAAGGTTACTCGGCTGATGCCCAACTCGCGGGCGGTTTCGGACCGCCTGTAGTTATTTCGCCGCAACGAGTCTTCGATGATTCGCCGTTCCAGCACCTGGAGCTGCTCCTCCAGGCTGAGCCGAATGGGCCCCTCGTTTAGGTGCACCTGATCCCCATCGCTCGAAGGCGTGGGCTGCCGCGCGGTACCTTCTTCGTGGGCCTCGACCCCGCAACCGCAGTAGAAGCGGGTGACGCCGATCTGGTCGGCCACCACCTTGGCCTGGATGGTTTCACCGCGGGAGCTGCGCACCGTATCCCTGCCTGATGGTAGATCAATACCACCCAAAAGGACGCAACCGGCCGCCGCAAAGACGCGGCGCATTGCCCCAGTCTAATCAGGCCCACCAGTTTATCAAGCGCGGCCCTTTGCGCCGCCAGGCGGAGAGCGGGCGCCATGGGCAGTCGGCAAAGATGGGCCAGCCCGTGGTTCAGCCCGCTCCAGTCTCCCAAACCCCAGGCAGGCCCGGCCCTGCGAGTTCCCGCCCGCCAGCCCGATAGGTATTATCGTTGGTTCGGTTCCGCTCAGCGTAACATGGGAGAGTACTTGGCGGTCGCAACGGCATGATCCTGCTGCGGGTAGACGGAGTACGCAAGCAATACGGGCCTGAGCCGGTGCTGGCCGGGGTGTCGTTCGATCTGCACTCAGGCCAGCGCCTGGGGCTGGTGGGGCCCAATGGAGCGGGCAAGACCACGCTGTTGCGGATTCTGGCTGGCCGCGAGGAAGCCGATGCGGGCACGGTAGCCCGGCCGGGATCGATTCGCATCGGCTATTTGGAGCAGCAGGCGGCGGACCCGGGGGACCGCACTTTGTGGGACGAGGCCCGCAGCGGGCTGGAGGAACTCTTTGCGCTCCAGCAGGAAGCGGTGGCGGTGGCCCACGCTTTGAGCACGACGGCCGACCCTGCCGAGCACCGCCGCCTGGCCGCCCGGTACGATGCGCTTCAGCAGGAGCTGCACCGCCGCGACGCCTACAACCTGGACCACAAGATCGAGCGGGTGCTTCACGGCCTGGGGTTTGCGCAGAAGAGTTACCAGCAGCCGGTGGCCGAACTCAGCGGCGGCGAGCAGAACCGGCTGCTATTGGCCAAATTGCTTTTGGCCGACCCCGATGTCCTGCTGCTCGACGAGCCCTCCAACCACCTCGACATGGAGGCCACGGAGTGGCTGGAAGAGTTCTTGACCACCAGCCGGGCTGCCATGATCGTGGTCAGCCATGACCGGTATTTCCTCGACAAGGTGACCACGGAGACGCTAGAGCTGTACCAGGGTACGGTGGAGCGGTTTTCGGGGAACTTTTCGGCATATTGGCGGCAGAAGGCGGAGCGGCTATTGGTGCAGCGTCGGGCGTATGAGAAGCAGCAGCACGAGATCGCCAAGGCTGAGGAGTTCATCCGGCGCTACCACTATGGCGAGCGCCATGCCCAGGCCGAAGACCGGCGCAAGAAGCTCCAGCGCATGGTCCGGGTGGCGCCGCCGCGCGAGATTGCGGCACCGGCGATGGGGTTTCCGCCGGCCAAGCGGAGCGGGGACGTGGTATTGCGGGTCGAGGGGCTGGCCAAAGGGTATGATCGGCCGCTGTTTCGGGATGTGGACTTCACCATTCTCCGGGGGCAGCGGTGGGGCATTTTGGGCCCGAATGGGTCGGGCAAGACGACGTTGTTGCGGTGCGTGTTGGGGTTGGAGCGGCCGGATGTCGGCCGGGCCACGCTCGGCCAGGCCGTCGAGGTGGGCTACTTCGACCAGCACTTGAGCGGCCTGGACGAGGGCCTGAGCGTGGCCGACGCCATCCGCTCCGCCCACCCCGAACAGAACGAAGCGTTCCGGCGGGGCGTGCTGGCCCGGTTTGGGATTGTGGGGGACGCGGCCTTGCAGCCGGTAGGGAGTCTCAGCGGCGGCCAGCGGTGCCGGGCGGCTCTGGCCCGCCTGGCCTGCGCGGCGGCCAACTTTCTGGTCCTCGACGAGCCGAACAACCACTTTGACTTGTGGGCCCGCGACGCCCTGGAACGCTCGCTGTTGGAGTTCGATGGCACGGTGCTCTTCGTCAGCCACGACCGGTACTTCGTCAATCGCGTGGCCGACCATCTGCTGGTCTTCGAGGCGGACCGGGTACGTGTGATCGAGGGGAATTACGACACGTATCTTCATCTTGCGCGCAGCGGGGGGCGGCAGGTACCGGCCGCGGAGCCGGAAAAGAAACCAGGCCCGTGCCGCACCGCCCGCCCGGCGCCGGGGGATGCTGGCAGTGCGGGGGCCTCGGCAGCACCCCGCAAACGCCGCTTTCCCTACCGCAAGACCGAAGAGATCGAGGCCGAGATCCTCCAGCGCGAATCCCGTATCGAGGAGTTGCACGCGCTATTGGCCCGGCCGGAAACCCACCGCGACGGCGAGCAGGCCCGCCGCCTCAAGGCCGAAATCGCCCGCGAACAAGAGCTCTTGCAGACCCTGTATGCCCACTGGGAAGAGGCGGTGGAGCTGAATTGGTAGCGTGTGCCGGGGCCTGCCCGCCGCGCCGTGCGCAGAATGCTCCGCCGGCAGAAGTAACCGTTCGCGGCCCGGGACGTTACCGGGCAACACGCAATGCCTCGGCCACGACAGAGCGTGGCCCTCCACCTTGGAGGGACGCGCTCCGTCGCGTCCGCCGCGCTCCGATAGTCGCCCTACTCCGCACGCTCCTTTGCCCTTGAGCATCCGGAAGGTTCCGGGCCGTGAACGGTCGCCCGCAGAGCATGAGCCGGCAAGACCTCAGCCGGCAAAGTACTCCACGGCATTGCGGAACACGAGGAGGCCGTCGCCGGGCTCGCTGCCTTCGCCCCGCGTCCACCGCGGGTGATGGGTGCGGTGCACGTGGCGCTCGGGGTGGGGCATGAGCCCCAGCACGCGGCCGGTGGCGTCGCAGACCCCGGCCGTGTCGGCCCACGAGCCGTTAGGATTGTCGGGATACGGGGCAGGCTGCCCCGGATCCGGGCCGCAATACCGCAGCACCAGTCGCCCCGCCGATTCCAGATACCCCAGGGCCGCCGGGTCGCGGGTGACGAACTTCCCTTCGGCGTGGGCGACGGGCAAATAGAGGCTCTCCAGGCCGCGGAGGAAGACGCATCCCGGCGCGGCCACGCGCAAGCGGACCCAGCGGTCTTCGTACCGGCCCGAATCGTTCCAGGTCAGCGTCGCCAGCGGCCCGTGGGCATCGGGTTCCACGAGCACGCCCGCCTTCAACAGCACCTGGAACCCGTTGCAGATGCCCAGGATGAGCTTGTCGCGGGACTTGAACTCGGCCAGTTCGGCCGCCAGGTGGTGCTGCAAGAGGCTGGCCAGTATCCGGCCGGCCGCCACGTCGTCGCCGAAACTGAAGCCGCCGGGGATGCAGAAGACCTGGAAATCGGCCAAAAGGCCGGGGTTTTCCAACAGCCGGTTGATATGCAGGCGCTGGGCGACGGCCCCGGCGAGCTCGAAGGCGTAGGCCGTCTCCACATCGCAGTTGGTTCCGGGGGCGCGGAGGATCAGGACGCGGGGTCGTGCCATGGCTGCAGTATTTCGTACACGAAAATCACCGGTTCGCCGCTGGTACCCGGCCGGCTGGCAGTGCTGCCAAACGGGGCATCATGTCGCTTGCCACCGCAGGGGGCGTTGCCAGGCCTCCTTCAGCGCGGCCACTTCGGCGTGGACCAGCGGGCGCGGGGTGCCGATCTCCAACCAGGGCGTTTCCGTGACCTGGCCGAGGCAGGCGCACGGCAAGCCGCGAAAAACAGCCTCGAAGGCGGCCGCCTGGGCCGGCGCCACCTCGCACAAAAAGCGGGTGTTCGACTCGCTGAACAAGCGCACGGCGGGATGGCGGGCATCGGGTTCGGCCGGGACCTGCTGGAGGTCCAGCCGGGCCCCGAGCCCGCCGGCAAAGGCCATTTCGGCGGCGGCCACGGCCAGGCCGCCCTCGCTGAGGTCATGGCACGCCCGGACCAACCCGGACTGGATCGCCTCGTGCATCGCCGCGAACACTTGCCGCGCCAGCCCGGCATCGACCTTGGGCACCTGCCCGCCGGAAAGGCCCTCGACCAAGGCGAAGTGCGAACCCCCCATCTCGTTGCGCGTCAGCCCCACCAGGTACACGAGATTGCCGGCCTGTTTGAAGTCCATAGTGACGCAGCGGTGCACATCGGCCACCTGCCCCAGGGCGCTGATCAACAGCGATGGGGGGATGGCGATGGGCGGGCCGTCGGGCGGCCGGAACTCGTTGTTCAGGCTGTCCTTGCCACTGATGAAGGGGGTGCCCAACTCGATGGCCACATCGTGGCACGCCAGGGCCGCCCGCACCAGGGTGCCCAGCGTCTCGGGCCGATCGGTATTGCCCCAGCAGAAGTTGTCCAAAAGGGCAATTCGCTTCGGGTCGGCGCCGACGGCCACACAGTTTCGCACGGCCTCGTCGATGGCCGAGGCCGCCATCCAGTACGGATCCAGATCGCCATAGCGCGGGTTCATGCCGCAGGCCAGCACCAGCCCCCGGCAAGACCCCAACACAGGCCGGAGAACCGCCGCATCGCTGGGGCCATCGTTGGCCACCCCCACCAGCGGCTTGACCACGCTGCCGGCTTGCACCTCGTGGTCATACTGGCGGATGACCCATTCCTTGCTCGCCACGTTGAGCGAGCCCAAGATGGCCTTCAACACCTCGGTGTAATCGCCGCGGTCTGGGGGCACCAGGGGCTCGGCAGGGGGCGGGAAAAAGACCGCCTGACGGAGGATCCGCGGCCGGCCGTGATGCAGAAACTCCATCGCCAAGTCCCCCACCTGGTGCCCCTGGTAGGTGAGCACCAGCCGGCCGGTGGGAACAAAAGTGCCAATGGCCGTGGCCTCGACCCCCTCGGAGGCGCACAGGGCTTGGAGTTCGGGCCATTTTTCGGGCGGCACGGCCAGGACCATGCGCTCCTGGGCTTCCGAGATCCAGATTTCGGTGTAGGAGAGGCCCTCGTACTTCAGGGGGACGAGGTCCAGGGCGACTTCGGCACCGAGGTGTTGCCCCATTTCGCCCACGGCGCTGGAGAGCCCCCCTGCCCCGCAGTCGGTGATGGCGTGGTAGAGGCCGCGGTCGCGGGCTTCCAACAGCACGTCCACGAGCATCTTCTCGGTAATGGCGTTGCCAATTTGCACGGCCCCGCCGGAGACGGTTTCGCTCTGGTGGGTCAGTTCGGCCGAGCTGAACGTGGCGCCGTGGATGCCGTCGCGCCCGGTGCGGCCCCCGACGACCACCACCAGGTCGCCGGGCCGGGGCTCCTTGTGGGCTTTGTCGCACGGCAACAGGCCCACATTGCCGCAATACACCAGGGGGTTGCCCAGGTAGCGGGGGTCGAAATAGAGGGCCCCGTTGACGGTGGGGATGCCCATGCGGTTGCCGTAGTCCCGCACCCCCGCGACCACACCACGCATGATACGCCGGGGATGGAGCACGCCCGGCGGGATCGCGTCGGCCGGGGTGTCCGGCGGGGCGAAGCAAAACACATCGGTGTTGGCGACCGGTTTGGCCCCCAGCCCCGTGCCCAAGGGGTCGCGAATCACACCCCCCAGGCCGGTGTTGGCCCCGCCATACGGCTCCAGCGCCGAAGGGTGATTGTGCGTTTCGACCTTGAAGGCCACGTGGTACTGGTCGTCGAAGCGCACCACCCCGGCGTTGTCCCGAAACACGCTGACGCACCAATCGTCGGGGCCCAGCCGGCGGCGGATTTCCTCCGTGGCCGCAAATATCGTCTCGCGAAGCATGTTCTCGAACTGCCGCTGCCCGGCGGGGTCGCGGTAGAGGATGGGCCCGGCCAGCGTCTTGTGGCTGCAATGCTCGCTCCAGGTTTGGGCCAGCGTCTCCAGCTCGACATCGGTGGGATCGCGGCCCAACTGCCGGTAGTAATCGCGGATGGCCAGCATTTCGGCCAGCGACAGGTACAATTGCCCCTGGCGGCTCAAACGCTCTAGTGCCGCAGCGTCCATCGCGCGCAGCGGGACCGTCACCCGCTCGAACACATAGGGCTGGCCCAATTCCAGGCGCCTAAAGGGCAGCGGGCCGCGGATGACCTGCTCCACCGCGTCGTTGGCCAGCACCT
>JBBIQF010000118.1:0-16093 GCA_037442445.1 Planctomycetaceae bacterium | reverse complement strand
CATTTCTGCTGCTCCACAAGGAACTGGATGCCGCGGCGGGCCGGGGCACTGTCCATTCGCCCCAGGTCGCGAAAGGCCTGGAGGACCCGCGCGGTGCCGTACACGAAGTTTTGCTCATCCGCTGAGTATTGATTGCCGAACCACAGCGGCACCCAACTGCCGTCGGGCCGCTGTTTGCGCAACAGAAAGGCCCATGCACGGCGGATGGCCCGATCCATCGACCCGCCCAGCGATCCCCACGTGGCAGCCACCGGGCGCCACGCCCACCACGCCCGCAGCGCATGGGCGGTCAAATCCACACCGCTGCGGTCGAAGGGCAACGCCCCCCAGCCCCGGCAAAACGTGGGGATGCCGCCGTCGCGGTTCTGCAAACCCAACAGCCATGCGATGCCTTGCCGTGCGGCCTCGTCGATTTCACGAATGCGCCGGTCCGGCAGACCGCCGCACTTCCCTGGCTTCGGATTGCCGTCTCCGCCAGCGCTCAAAGCCGACCGCAAGGCGGCCAAAGCCAGCAAGGCCCCGGCCGTGTCGTCGGCATCCGGCACCGCTCCCGAAAGGTTGCTCCACCCCCAACCGCCCGGCGGCGCTTCGGTAAACGGATGCATCTGGCGGTGCTGGCAGCCCAAAAGCCAATCGAGCGACACCCACCGGTCCACGGGCTGGCCCGCGGCCCAGAGTGCGCCGATGGCCAAGGTGGTTACCCACGTCGCCAAATTGGTGTCGATGGGCCAGGAACCGTCGCCCCGCACCGAATGCAACAGGAAACGCACCCCTTGTTGCACCACCGGGTGGTCCGAGCGCCCGGTAGCCGCCAGGCTCATGACCACAAAGCTGGTCAGGGGCACCGCTTCCAAAAACCCCCCGCTGGCCGGCTGCATCCGCTGGGCCACCTCCAGGGTCCGCTGGAGCAGGCGGTTGCGCAGCCAGCGGGTCACGGGATTTCGGGGCGGGGCATGAAGGTGGCGTACTTGGCCGATGGCGACCAGTGCGGGGATCGCGTAGCTCACCACGGGAATGCGCAAGAGGCCCAGCAGGCGCCGGGGCAGGCACGCCAGCTCGAAGGGCAGCGCCGCCACCTCGTGCCAGGCCACCAGGCCCGCCAACGCGCAATTGGCCAAAATGGGGGCTGCAAAAGTCTTGTCTTTACCGTAGCGCTGCCGCAGCCCGGCGATACTCCCTTGGTCCTGGATGTAACGACGGGCCTGGGCCAACCGGGCCGCGTGTTCCTCGGCCGCCCCCGCCAGGTGCATGGCGGCTGCCACCAGCATCGTGGTGGCGATGTTCGAGGGGCTTTCGGGGGTATCGCCCCAGCCGCCGTCGGCATTCTGAGTGCGGGCCAGCCATACCAGCGCGGCCTCGATCCGCTGGCGAAGGATGCCCGGCTCGGCCGCCCCCGGGGCGGCGTCGTTTTGAAGCACGACGGCCAGGGCGCTTGTCGCTGTGGCCGTAGCCAATGCCGAACTCGAAAGCTCGCCCACCCAATAGCCGCCGGGGTCGCGCTGGGCCAGGAGGTCGTCGCGGGCCAGTTCAAAGGCAGCGCGAAGCCGGTCAGTATCCACGCCCTGCATCGCGGCCTCGTCAGAAAGCAGGTTGGGCGTAAGAAGGCCAATCGAGCACCACGCCGTCGCTGTGCAGGTACATCCCCCGCAACACCTCCATAGGAATGCCGGGCGAAAGAACCTGCACCGAGCCGTCGCACATGAGTACATTGACCCCCGTGGCATGGGCCGACGAAGGGCCCAGCCCGCTGCCGTCATTCAGCAGTCGCACCGCGGTGCTGGCGGGCAGGTCGCGGGGTTCGGTCCAGCGCACGCGGGCCCCCACCACTTCCACCACGATGATCGTGTTCGAGGCCCCATCGCCGATGCCGGCCAGCGAGACCGACTCGTTGGGCCGGCCGCCCACCGTGCCCAGACCGGTCAGCATCAGATAGCTCGTCTCGCCCGGCGCCGATACTGCCGGGCAGCGATACACGCTGGGCGTCTGGCCCAGTACGGCCAGATTGCTGGGGCTGTTCCATGCCTGGGAGCGGTCGTACTGGGTGTACAACGGATATTCATCGAGGAAGGGCAGGATGAGCACCCGCCAGCTATGCATGGGCCGGCCTTGGGCGTCGGTGGTTACGGCAGGCGGGAACGCCCCGTACACCTTGTGGTAGCTGTACAAGGCGGCACCGATGCGGCGGAGATTGGCCGCACATTGGGCATGCAGCGCATCGCGCCCCACACGCGGCCCGGAAACAAGGAGGTAGGCCAGCAGTCCCAGCATGCCGATCCCTGCGGCCAGGACAAGCGCAAACAGCACCAGCGCAGTACCCGGCGAAGGGTTGCGCCAGCCGGGGCCCCCCGGCTGCCGTGGGCCCGGCACGGCGACCCACCGGCCGCATCGCGCGCACGGCCCCGATTGTCCGGCGTACTGCTCGGTCACCCACGTTTCCAGGCCGCAATGCGGGCACGCGAACCAGAACGGCATGGTTCACCCGGTGCGGTACGCCCGCACCTTTTCCATCAGCCGATTGGCCGCCGCAATATCCGGCGCCCCCGTAACCCGATAGAACACCCCGCCGCACAGGCGCCCGGCATCCAGCGCCAGTGCGAAGCGTTCCCAATCGACCTGCACCACCAGCGGCACATCGCCGGTGCGGGCCCGCAGTTCCGGCAGCACCTCGAACGCCGGGGCATATCCCCGGTCATCCCCCAGATACATCGCCTTCAGCCCGCGCAGGGTGCGTACCGCTTCCAGCAAGTGCCGGCCGTTGCCGTGGATGTGCAGTACCCCGCCGTCGTAGTGCGAAAGGATGCGCTCGGCCGGCTCCCGGCCCCACTGCTCGAAGCACGCCACCGAGGTCATGTGAAACGGGTCCACGCTCTCCGAGACGATCCGCCCCGGAATCCACTGCACCATGTTGCTGAAGGTGCCGCCGGCCCAGCCCGGCACGCGGGCAAAGAACTCGTCTTGCACCGCCACGTTGATCTGGTAGGCCAGGTCGATGGCCCGCCGGACCATCTCGGGCCGCTCCGACAGCGCCAGGTAGGTGTTCGTGGCGCCGACCAGCTCGAACACGAAGTTCAACCCGTCGATGAGGATGAAATGGCTGATGCCGAACTTGCCCTCCGCCCTGCGGCAGAACACCTCGAGCTGGTACCGGTACCGCTGGAACCACGGGTGGTTCGGGTCCAAACGCAGCCGGTCGAACTCGGACCAGTCGGACAACAGCGGCGCCACCATCGAGGAAATCCAGCCGTTTTCCGGATGCGCCAGAAACTGCACCTCGCCCCCCAGCAGCCCGCCGTAAAGCCCCTGATCCATCTCGCTCAAGTAGGCCGAGGGAATCGAGTCGTCTTCCAGCGCGGCCCGCTCTTTGAGGTACTGGTCCCAGAACTCGGCCCGGGCATAAGGCTCGGGGTAGGCGCAGAAACCCTGGGCGTATTGCTGCGCGAAGCAAGCCAGGGCCCCCGACGGAACCTCGAAACTGGCGAAGATGCGGTCCATCGCCTGCCGCGCATACAGCAAGCGCAGCCGCTCGGCGACTTCGGCGGCATGGGGTTTATAGGCCAAACCTTCCATCGCCCTTACGAAGCCCCTTCCATCAGCCGGTCGAACTCCTCGACCGAGACTGCCGGGGCCGTCGTAAAGCCGATGCCGGTCAATTTGGCCAGGCCGACCGAGGCCTTCATGGCCTCGGCCGTTCCCGGAAAATCGGCCACCAGCACCAGGTCGTGCTGGCCCAACGTGGCGTACATGGCCTGGACCTTCCCGCCGAGTTTCTCGATCAGTTCCACGGCTTGCCGGGTCCGCTGGCCGCTGATCCCTTGCAGTGCCCCGGCCGAGTACTTGCCGAACATCAAGAACGTGCTCATCCTAGTTCCCTCCGACGACTTGTGGTTGCCACCCGTGTTGGTTCCAGCGGCCGGCCGGCGCGATGCAGGTCCGCCAACAGAAACCCTACCGCAGGCGGTGCGCTTTGAGCCTTGCCAGCCGCCTTACGCCGTCCATTGTCGGCGGGCAGGTGCCGGCCCGCAACCCCTGGCTTGCCCCGGCCGGGCGAAGTATGATGGGGTGCCGCGCCCAAACAGGCGGCGCGTGCAGCCCAATGGCATCAACACACACGCACTGCAAGTGGCAACCGAAAGAAAGGGAAACGAATCATGGCCGGACACGAGGGAATCGGGCGGCGCGAGTTTCTCCAGAGGGGCGCGTTGGCAGCCACGGGGGCGGCCCTGGCAGCAGCCGGCGCCCTGCCTGCGCTGGGGGCGGAAAAGGTCCGCTGTAGCTCGCCGACCGCAGCCCGGCTGGGCTGGCGGGTGGGCGTGGCCCAGTACACCTTCCGCCGCTATAGCCTCTTCGAGATGCTCGATATGCTCGTCGAACTGGGCATCGAATACGTCGAGCTGGGCTTCTTCCTGCCGCTGGACAAAGCCCGGCCCAAGCTGCAATCCAACGAAAAACTGCCTCCGGCAGTGCGCAAAGAGCTGAAACAGCGCCTGGCCGATCGCGGGCTGGCCATGTCGGGCTTCTACGCCGACCTGAAGGCCGACCAGGACGAGGCCCGGCGGATTTTCGAGTTCTGCAAAGAGATGGGGGCCGGCACCGTCATTGCCGAGCCGCCGCCCGAGGCCTTCGACATGATCGAAAAGCTGTGCGACGAGTACGGGCTGAACGTGGCCATCCACAACCATCCCGAATCGCCGCACTCGCGGTACTGGCGGCCGGAAAACGTGCTGGCCGTGTGCAAAGGCCGGAGCAAGCGGATCGGGGCCTGCTGCGACACGGGGCATTGGGTCCGCTCGGGGCTGGATCCGGTGGAATGCCTCAAAAAGCTCGAGGGCCGCATCCTCAGCTTCCACCTCAAAGACGTGGCCGAGAAGGGCAACCGCCAGTCCCGCGACGTCCCCCTGGGCCAGGGTGCCGGCAACTTCGCGCAGGTGATGGCCGAAATCAAGCGCCAAGGCTACCAGGGTGTCACGGCCATCGAATACGAGCACGATTCGCCCGAGCTGATGGCCGACGTGGCCAAGTGCGTGGCCTTCGTCGAGCAAATGGCCAAGAAGCTCAGCGCCTAAGGGCGGAACCTGCCGGCGGGTAATCGTTTACGGCCCGGGACGTTACCGGGCACCGCCCAATACCTCGGCCACGACAGAGCGTGACCCTCCACCTTGGAGGGATGCGCTCCGTCGCGTCCACCGCGCTCCGTCGCCTCCACCGCGCCCTGCGTTTGGCGTGTAACCCAACGCTGCCCACCCGGCATCGGCGGCGGCCGGGGTATTTCGGCGGTCAGTCGGCCGGCAGTTTATGCACGCGGCGAATTTCGGCAATGATCGAGCCTAAATCGGGCTTGCCCGGCCGCAGCGCATGGCTGGCGATCCATGCGGCCTCCTCGGCCGGGCACGGTGCCGAATCCAGCGGCACCAGATTGGGGCTTGCCGCGTCGGTCTGGCAGGTTACGGCCGTGATCCGCGGCGTAACGTCCTTGCCCGCCTCCCGCCGGAGCACGATCTTTTCGATCGGTTCCGGCTTGGGCGCGATGACCAGGTAATGCTGGAACGGGTCGGCCGTGCGGTGTAAGTACAGGGCCTTCGATGGGCTGAGCATCTTGCCCCCGCGGTCCAGCGTAAACCCATAGAGCAGCGGAAACACCTCGCGCGTGCCGTCGCGGTAGGCCAGTTCGATCTGGCCGTACACCTCCAGCGGCTTTCCTTCGGCCACGGTGCCGCCGAGGAAGAACAGGTATTGGGCGGCAAAGCCGCAGGGCAACTCGACCGCGCCGCTGGCCGGGATGAGGCTATACTGGCCGCGGTAGCGGCGGAAAGGGATGGGGCCGGCAAGGACCTCTTCCTCGGGCTGGGTCGCCGGGTCGGATTGTGCCATCCAGGCGGCCGGCATTCCCCGGCTAAAATCGACGGCAAACGCGCCGGCGTCGATCCGCCCCACCCCGATCCATGCGAACGCGCTGCCCGCGTGGCCGTCGTGGACTTCGATGCGAACCTCGCGGCCGCGCAGCTCGCCCACCGGCCAGACCACTTCCTGCATGGCGTCGGAGCCGGGGGCCGGTGCTTGGCGCAGCACCTGCCCTTTGCGGGCATCGACCAGGGCCACGAAGTTCTTCTTCTGCCCGCCGCCAGGGCCATCGTGCCCGCAGACGGTAAGCCGAATCGCCTCGGCCTCGATGCGGAACACCGGCGAGCTGATGACTCCGGTGCCGGTTTCGCCGCCGGCCAGCGAGGAAAGATAGGGTTGCACCTGGCGGTTGGCGCCGTCGCGGTCGAGCACGGCCCAGGTGGTGCCCGCCTCGGGGGCAGGGGTCTTCAAGGCTTGGTAGCGTGGGGCTTCGGCTCCGCGTGCCAACTGCAACCCTGCCGCTGCCGCAACCACCACCAGCAACCCGATGCCCAAAAGTACCCGCGTGCAATGCATGGCGACCTCGCAAAGTACCGATACGTTTTCGGCCCAGATGCGCACCTGAGTCTAGGCCCTAGCGTAGCCATTGCCGCCGCTGCGCCAAGTCGCGGAGGCGATCGATAGTAGCTCTGGCTTCGACGACATCAGAAAAAGCCCGGCCCCGCTGGGTAGCCGCGGTTCAAGTGAGGTAATACAGCGGCAGGGCCGGAGCCGATTCGTCTTTCATGCTCAAGGCCGCCGTGGGGCAGGCGGAGACGCATTGGCGGGCGACCTTGGTCAGGGGCTCGTCCAGGGTATGGTCGAAGGGCACCCCCACGCGCACGTCGAATCCCCGCCCCACAAAGGTTAGCCCCAAAGGCTCGCCGGCTCGCTGGGCAATCTGGATGCACAGGCCGCACTGGATGCACTTGGCGGGTTCGTAGATCACCTGGCCGTGGTCCAGGCGCTCGGCCCGTTTGCGCTCGCCGCGGAACCGGCCGGGATCGGCGCCGTATTGGGCAGCGTATTTCCGGAGCTTGCAGGTCGTCACGGCGCGGCAATCGCAGTGGAGGCAACGGGCCGCTTGCTGGGCGGCCAGGTTGGCACCTGCCGGTTCGGGTATCTCCTGCCGGGGTGTGGAAGCCGAGGGGCCGGCCAGGCCCTCGATTTCCTCATCTTGCAACCGGCCAATGCGGACCGAAAAAGGCTTGCCGTGCGTCCCCGGCGTGCCGGTGCGGAGGAAATGGTCGATGGCCAGGGCGGCCTCGTGGCCGTCGGCCACGCTCCGCACCACCAGGCCTTTGTGGCGGATGGCGTTGCCGACGGCGAATACGCCGAGCACCGCCGTGGCGTAGGTATCGCGGTCGGCGGTGATGCCGTGGGGGCCGGCCGGCAACCCCCACCCGGCAGCGGCTTTCTTGCCCCCGGTGCCGCAGGCCACCAGCACGGCGTCGAACTGCCGGCGAAGTTCGTCCAGCGTGATGTGGCGGCCCACCTGGGTGTTGCATCGCAGCTCGATGCCCAGGGCGAGGATGGTAGCGATTTCGGCATCGAGCACGCCGCGCGGCAGTTCTTCGGGTGTCGTCTCGTGGCGAAGGCGGCCGCCCGGCTGCGGCTGGTCGTCGAGAATCGTCACCGCATGGCCCCGGCGGCGGAGATAATACGCGGCCGACAGCCCGGCCGGGCCCGCCCCCACGATGGCCACCCGCTTGCCGCTGGGCGGGTCGCAGGGCGGAAGGTAAGGCTGGCCCGAGGCTAGGTCCACGTCGGCCACGAACCGCTTCAGCCCGCATACCGCCACCGCCCCATTGGCGTCGGCACGGTGGCAGCCTTTCTCGCAGGGCTTGGGGCACACCCGGCCAAGCACTGCCGGCAAGGCGATCGTCTCTTTGACCGTGATGATGGCCTCACGCAGTTTCTGCTCGGTGATCTCCCGCAGCATCAAGGGGATATCCATGTGCGCGGGGCAGGCGAACTGGCAGGGGGCCAGGCAATCGCCCACGTGGTCGCTCAGCAAGAGTTCCAGGGCGGTGCGGCGGATGTGGAACAGCTCTTCGGTCTGGCTTTCGACCACCATCCCCTCGGCGGCCAAGGTGCCGCAGGCAGGAACCAGCCGGTCCGGGTTGCGGAGTTTGACCATGCAGAGCTGGCAGGAGGTGGAAGGTTCGTAGCCTTCCAGAAAGCACAGCGTGGGGATATCGATTCCCAGACGCCGGGCGGCCGCAAGCACGCTGGTGCCCGGCGGCACGTCCACCGATTGCCCATCGATGGTCAGACTTGGCATGGCGGCACCTGCAAGGTCATTCCACGACGACGGCCTGCACGGGGCACACTTCGCGGCAAGTGTCGCAGCGGGTACACGTGGGGTCGTCGATCACGTGGCGGCGATAGGGGGTCATGGGGATGGCATTGACCGGGCAGTGCTGGGCGCAGAGAGTGCAGCCCAGGCATTGGTCGGTGATGCGGTAGTGGATGAGTTCTTTGCATTTTCCGGCAGGGCAGCGGCCTTCGAGGTGGGCCTCGTACTCGTGCCGAAAATAGCGGAGGGTGGAGAGGACGGGGTTGGGGGCCGTTTTTCCCAGGCCGCAGAGGCTGGCAGCGCCCACGGCCCGGCCCAGCGACTCCAATTCCTCCAGGTCGCCGCGCTTGCCTTGCCCGCTGGCGATGCGGTCGAGGATATCCAGCATCCGCCGCGTGCCGATGCGGCAGAAAGTGCACTTGCCGCACGACTGCTCCTGGGTGAAGCGGAGGAAATATCGGGCGATATCGACCATGCAGTCGGAATCGTCCAGCACCACCAGGCCGCCCGAGCCCATGATGGCCCCCACGGCGGTCAGGGCTTCGTAATCCACGGGAGTATCGGCCAGCTCCGCAGGCACGCAGCCCCCCGAGGGCCCGCCCACCTGGATGGCCTTGAGCTTGCGGCCCGGCGGGACGCCGCCGCCGATCTCCTCGACGATTTCGCGCAGGGTAATGCCCATGGGCACTTCGATCAGCCCGCCGCGGCAGACCTTGCCCGCCAAGGCGAACACTTTGGTCCCCTTGCTTTTTTCGGTCCCCAGGGCCGCGAACTGCCGGGCCGAGTGGCGGAAGATCCACGGCACGACGGCCAGCGTCTCGACGTTGTTGATCAGCGTCGGCTTGCCCCACAGGCCGGATTCGGCGGGGTACGGCGGCCGCAGCCGGGGCATTCCCCGCCGCCCCTCGATCGAGGCGATCAAGGCCGTCTCTTCGCCGCAGACGAACGCCCCGGCCCCCTCTTTGATGGCCAGGTGCAGGCGGAAGCCGCTGCCGGCCACGGAGTCGCCCAGCCAGCCGGCCTCCTGGCAGCGGTCCAGGGCCTCGCGCACGCGCTGGACGGCCAGGGGATACTCCGCCCGGATGTAAAAGAAACCTTCGTGTGCCCCCACCGCCAGCGCCGCGATGGCCATCCCCTCGATCACCCGGTACGGGAACGATTCGAGGATCATGCGGTCCATGAACGCGCCGGGGTCGCCTTCGTCGCCGTTGCAGATGATGTACTTCGGCTCGCCCACGGCGGCCCGCACCCGCGCCCACTTCACTCCGGTGGGGAATCCGGCGCCGCCGCGGCCGCGCAGGCCACTGGCACGCACCTCGGCAATGATCTCTTCTGGGGTCAGTTCCCCAAGGCACCGCCGCAGTGCCTGGAACCCCCCGTGGCGCAGGTATTCGTCCAGGTCCGTAGGGTCCAACTCGCCGGAGTATTCGGTGGCGATCCTCCGCTGGCGGCCGAGAAAAGCGCACACCGGCGGATCCCGCACGTCGATGGCGTGGCGCTGGACCGCCTGGTCTGGCGCATCGCTGAACCACCGGTCCAGGAGCTTCTCCAGGGCCACGCCGGCCCGGCGCAATAACCCCTTGGGCCGAAACTGGGACCGGACCAGCGCCGGTACCGCGTCGGGCGTTACCCGCGCAAAGAACCGCGGCGGCTGCCCTTGCGGCGGCACGATCTCCACCAGAGGCGTCTGGTAGCACATCCCCACGCAGCCCACACGCTTGACCACCGCATCGGCCCCCATGGCCTGGAGCGTCTGGTCCAGCGTGTGCAACACCCGGCTGCTCCCCTGCGCCACACAGCAGGAGCCCAGACCCACGCGGACCTCGGTTACCGCACCCGCCGCGGGGCGGCGCGTGCGGGGCGGCTCGGCCCGACCGTTGGTGTGATGGCGCAAGAAGTCCGCCGTTACCTCGGGTACCCGGGCCGGCGTCATCCGGCCGTAGGGAACCTGGTCGATCTGGATCACCGGCGCCAGCGTGCAGCATCCCAAACACGCCACCCGCTGCACGGTGAACCGGCCTTGCGGGTCGGTATCTTCGCCATCGGCCAGGCCCAGATGCCGCGCCAAGGCATCGTGCACCAACTGCGATCCCTTCACGTGGCACGCCGTGCCGTGGCACACGCTGATGAGATGCTCGCCTACCGGCCGGAAGCGGAACTGGTCGTAAAACGACGCCACCCCGGTAATGGCCGCCGGCGTGATCTCCGTCAACTGGCACACCCGCTCCAGTGCTTCTTTGGGCAGGTAGTGATAGTGCTGCTGAAGGGCCTGGAGGATGGGGATGACCGCATCGGCCGTGCGGCCGAGCTGCTCCACCGTGCGATCGACGAACGCCAGGTCGATGGGCCGCCGCCGGGCAGCAGGTTTCGGGTCACTTTCGCGGCAACGACAACGGTGCATGGTCGAGCGGAAGGCGGGCGGGTTCGGGGTTATTTCGTGCCGATGCAAAACAGATGCGCCTGGCCGCGGAGGTAAATCCGGCCCTCTTGAAACGCAGGGCTTGTAACGCAGGGCTCGCCCAGGTTGGATTCCGCCAGCACTTTGACGCCCTCCGGGCCGGGCCGCACCACCCAGCCCTTGCCCTCTTCGCTGATGGCGTACACGGCGGAACCCACCAGGCTGGGCGACGATTTGAAGTTGGTCTCGAAATCGTGCTCCCACAGTTTCTTGCCGCTTTTGCGGTCGTAGCACGTCAGGGTCCCGGACGAGGCCAGCAGCAACAGGTAGTCGGGCGTGGCCAGGGGGCTGCAAATATCCGGCAGCCCGTCTTCGCCCATCCAAATGATGCCGGTGGCGGTGATGTCGCCGCGGCCATCGGTGCGCAGGGCCGACACTTGCGGAAACTGGTTGGCCACGTACACCACCCCATCGCGGCAGGTGGGCGAGGGGCCCACGTCCTGGCGCAGGCAGTTGGCCCGCCAGATTTCCTTGCCGTCGGCCGGCTGGTAGGCGATGACCCACGGGTCGCCGCAGGTGATGATCTGCTGGCCAACGGGCGTTTGGACCACGATGGGCGAGGCCCAGGAATTGGGCACCGGCCGGGGCGTTTCCCACACGGTCTTGCCCGTGGCCCCGTCCAAGGCCATCAGGCGCGAGAGGTTTTCGCGGGCCGTCCCCTGGTCGAACTGCACGATCAGCCGGTCCTGCCACGTCACCAGCGACGAGGCGTGCCCGTACTGGTTCTTGGGTATCCCGAGGCTGCGGGCCCACACCCGCTGGCCGCGGAAGTCGAAGGCGGCCAGGTCGCCGTTGGCGAAAATGGCGTAGATCCGCTGGCCGTCGGTCGCAGGCGTCGAGGCGGCATAGCCGGTATCCTCGCTCACCTGGACTTTGCCCTGGCTGGCCGGCGTGGCGGGCACGTCCTGGGCCCAAAGCAGCTTGCCGTCGCGGGCGCTGAAGCAGAAGACCTGCCGCTTTTGCTCGGTGGCCCCGGTCAGAAACACCTGGCCGCCCCATACCACGGGCGAACTGTGGCCGGGCAGCGGCACCGGCGATTTCCAGAGGATGTTCTCGCCGCTTGCGCCGTCCCAGCGGTCGGGGACATTGGTGTAGGCCGAGATGCCGGACCCGCCCGGCCCGCGGAAACAGGGCCAGTTCTTGGCGTACTCTTCGGGGCTGGGCAAGGCGCCGGGGGCAGTTTGGGGGCTGCCCGCGGCATTGGGGCCCGGCGCTTGGGAGGCCGAATCGTCGCTGCCGCCACTGCCGCTGGCCGGCGGCGCGGTGGGTTCGGCGGCGGATGCGGGGCTTGCGCCAGCCGGCTGGGGCGATTGGGTTATAGCCGTTGTGGCCGTGGCCGACCCGGCGGCCTCGCCCCCGGCCGACGGCGCCGCATCACCGGCCGAAGGCTGCCGTAAGGCCACTTCAGAGCCGCCGGCACTTGTTGCCGGCTCCAGCGGGCTCTGGAAACCCAGTTGCACCACCAGGGCCAAGCCGGCCAGCAAGGTGGCCAACGAGCCGATGGCCCATCGTGCCGCCCGCGACCGGGCCGACTCCAAATCCACCGGCTCCAGGGCCGGCTGGGGCAAAGGCAATTTGCGCCGCAGCGTGGTGGCGGCCTTGGCCGCGATCAATAGCACCACCATCCCCGCCAGCAACAGCCACACACCCCAAGCCACGAAGGCCCGCTGCCGGAAATACTGCTCGCGCAAACGGAGGTCGAGTTGCCGGATTTCTTCTTTGAGCGCTTCGTTGCGGGGGTCCTCGGCCAGGCGGAACTTGAGCTGGCGGTACTCGGGGGTTTCCAGCGGGTCGCTGGCCACCCGCCGGCTGTAATCCCAACCGAGCAAGGCGGCCACGGCCAGGAGGAACACCACGGCCACGGCCACGCAAGCCGACGCCGCCTGCGCCCACCGGTCGCGGACCGGTGTGGTTTGCACTAGCCAAGCGGGGCGAGGCGTCGGGGCGGGCTCGGGCATGACGGACCTCAGCAGGCGGGCGACTTTATTATATCCTCAACGCGATGCGGCGTCCGGCGGCGATGCCGCGAGGGCCTCTTCCGCCGGCCGGCCGTCGTACAATCCCAAGCGAATCTGCTCCTCCGGGCAATACCAGAAACACCGCCCGCACGACACGCAGGCCGCGCGGTCGGCCAGATACTCGGTCCGGTGCCGGCGCATGGCCAGGGCCACCAGTTTCACGCCTACGACCAATCCCACCCAGGCGCCCAGCCAGGCACCCGCCACACGGAAGGTGCCTTGGAGAGTTTGGGCCTCGGCATAGAGTTCGGCCGCAGGCCGGCCTGTCTTCCGGAAGGCGGCCACCGCCTCGTTGCGGTCCTTGAGCGGCCCGGTCAATCGGGCACCGGCCGGCGTGCTTTCCTCGGCCGAAAGCCAGGTGGCCTGGCCCAATTCGGCCAGGCGCACATCCTCCGCCAGGCGCACCGTGGGATGCAGCCGGGAAAACACCGGTCCCAGTCCCCGCCCCAGGATCGCCCCGCAGGCCACCAGCGCCGGCGCAAGCACGAGCAGGGCGGCCAGCCGCCGCCGGCCCCACACCCGCTCCGGGCCCGAAGGGGCTACCGTCGGCTCGCGAATGGCACCGTACGGGCAGGCGTCCTCGCACAGCCGGCACTTGATACACTGGCCCGGCGGGATCCGCACATGCCACGCCGCCAGTCGCGAGCACAATCCCAGGATGGCACCATACGGGCATACGTACCGGCAATAGGGCCGCCCCACGAAAAACCCCACCACCACGAAGCTCATGCCCAGCACGAACATGTTGGCGGTGCTCGACATCCGGAAAAAGCCCACAAACGGGTCGTACTCGCACACGATGAACGCCGTCCCCGTGGCCGCGTACATCACCGCCAGCCCCAAATAAATGAACCTGCCCAGCCCCAACGTGTGCTCCAGCCAGGCCGGCACCTTGACCGGCCGGATGGCCACCAGTTCCTGCACCGCCCCCAGCGGGCACACCGCGGCGCAGAACACCCGGCCAAACACCAGCGCAAACGCGATGGGCAGCGCGAAGATGAGCAACACGGTCCAAGGGACCGGGAACGCCGGGTCGGCCAGCCCCGCCGTCACGTTTTGAAGCGACCCGATGGGACATACGCATCCGCGGCGCCAAAAGCCCAGCCACACCAGCGACACCACCGCCAGCACGAACAAGCCGGCACGCCACCGCCGCACCAGGGCGCAGTAGCTGGCCAGGGCCAGCATGGCAGCCAGGCCGGCCACGTGAACGTACTCCAGCCACTCCGGCCGCGGCGAGGGATACACCACCTCGGGCGTGCTGTAGCCCGGGATTTCCGGGCGCGAAAGCAACTCCTGCCCCACCGCCCCGCCGCACGCCAGCGACCCCACTGCCACGGCGGCCAGCGCCGCATACGCCGCAAACCGCAGGCAGCCGCGTGCTCGGGTGACCGAAGGCCGATCGTTCTGGTACATGCCATTTCGCTCCGTGCCGCCTAGCCGTGCGCCGATTGCAGCCGCAACACCTCGCGGGCCTTTTTCTTGAGCAGATACGGCTGCTCGGCGGGCACGCGCCGGAACGCCTGCGTGGGGCATGCCACCGCGATCGAGCACTGGTTGCAATTGACGCACCGGTCGTGCCGCACCTGCAAGTACAGCGACCCGTTCATCATCGCGCAGCCCGCCACACACTTGCCGCAGCCGATGCAAAGCGCCTCGGTTACCGGGTATTCGTAGCGCGGCACGCCGCCTTGTTCGGCCACCAAGGTGCGGACGATGGCTCCGGTGGGGCAAAGCTGGTTCTCGGCCCCCGTATCGCGGTTGACGTGGCCCAGGTCGAAGTAGCCCGGGCAGGGATCGCACATCGCGCACATGGGGAAGAACTGCACCGCCTTGACCGCCGAGATATCCAGCACGCAGTACGTGGCACAATTGCCGCAGGCCGTGCACAAGTCCGGATCGAGCTGCCAGACGTGGGCCTGGGGGGCCTGCGACCGGCCTGCGGCCAACCCCGCCACGCCGGCTACCGCCGCCGCACTCGTCCACCGCACCGCTTCGATCAGAAACTCCCGCCGGGGAAAAGCACCATGTTCGGCCATGGCAGGGCTAGCCTCCGGTTTTCTGCGACGCGGGCACCACGCCGGACCACACGCAGCGGCCCTGCAAGCCGCATTGGGCGCAGGGCCACGGCCGCGGGCATTCCCCCGCCGGCCCGGACCGCCACGCCAAATACCCGCCGGTGGCTCCCAGCGCCCCCAGGGCGGCGCTCCGCAGGGCCAATCGGACGAAATCCCGGCGATCGACTCGAACGCCGCTCGGTACTTCGGCACTCATCGTTTTTCCTCGAACACCCGCACCTGCCCGCTGTTTCGGTCCAGTACCACCACCCGGCCCTGGGGATCGGCGGCCACATCCACCGCCACGTATTCGTGGTCGGCCAGGCTGGCGCCGCCCGGCGCAGGCGATTCGAGCTGCTCCGGCCCGGCCACCACGCTTTCCAATATCCCCTCGGGGCTGTACACCTTCACCCGCAGCAAGCCTTTTTCCGCGGTAACCAGCCGGCCGTCGGGCAACACCGCCAGATTGGCCGGGTTGCAGCATCCGAAGAACCCCTCGATGCCGGCCGACGACTCGCCCCAAAACGCCCGCAACACCCCTTCCCGCGTCCGTGTCTCGATCCGCAATGCCCCGGGATTGACCACGTACAACAGCCCCTCGGGCCCGGCTGCCACGTCGAAAAACGGGCTCGGCACCACGAACCCGCCCCCGCCCCGTTGGGTCCGCCCGCTACGGGCCAGGAGTTTGCCGGCGGCCGGGGTACGATACACGGTCTGTGTGCCCGCATCGGCCACGAACACTTCATCGCCCACCAATGCGATCGAGGTCAGCACCGAGCGCGGGCTGGGCCCAGGCCATGTTTGTTGCACTCGGCCCGAGCTATCCCACACCTCCACATGGTCCTTCAGGCCCACATACAGGCGGCCACCAGGCCCCGGGGCCTTTCCTTCGACAGCCAGGCAGTACACGGGGCTGGCAGTGGGCAGGCGGGCCAGCCGGTTGCCCCGGAGGTCGAAGATATCGATGCCGTGCTGGGCCCCCACGTAGATCCGGCCGTCGGGTCCGGCCGCCACCGCCCGGGCCAAGGCCGCCTCGGTGGCGAACTCGGCGGTCTTTTGCCATCGCACCAGGGCTGGATCGATCTGCTTGTAGGCGTCGATCTGGTACTCGAAGCGCTGGCCCAGGCCCGGCCCAAAGCGGCCCCAGCGGTCGTTCAGTCCCATGGCCACGATGCCGGCCGCCACGGCGGCAAATACCACCGCCACCATCCAACCCGTGGGCCGAATTACCGCAGGCCGCTCGTCTGCCACGCCCATGTCTCCTGTTTATCCGCGGTTCGCACTCATCGTTATCCGCGGTTCGCGCTCAATGTGGACCCTATGTGCTGCCGGCCCGGCCGGATTGGCCGTGATGGGTGCTCGGCTACTTATGCTCGGCCAGGTC
>JBBIQF010000117.1:0-16116 GCA_037442445.1 Planctomycetaceae bacterium | reverse complement strand
ATATACGAGGCTCTTCCGATCTATAATAACCGCGAGGCAGTCGACATGGTCCATCCGCGGCGGGGGACGGAATCAAGTCCTGGAATCGATAGTGGCCGATGCCCGCCGCGCGTGCAAGCCCCACCCCGTGCCCACCGCCGCCAGGAAGACGACCAACAGGGCGAACATCGCCATGGCCGGGGCGTTCCACGGGGGCAAGCTGAGCCGGGTGCCCGCGGGCAAGAGCAGCCGATCGGCGTTCAGGCGGAAAAGTGTCACGTCCTGGTCGGGATCGCCGAGGGCGTCGGCCGCGAGGCCGGCCAGGCGGCCGGTGCGGGGTACCGCCCACTCCTTGCCGCCCGGCAGGGCCAGCACCGTGCCCGCCGGCACTTCCAGCCGTGCCCGCAGGCGGTCGGCATTGAGTTCGCCGATTTCGCGGGCCAGCCGATCCACGGCCTCCTCGGAAGCCGAGGGCCCCAGCTCGGCCTGGGCCGCCTCGCGGTACGCTTGGGGGATGCTCGCCGATTGGGCAAGCACATGCTGGCGGTACTGCCAGGTGGCCAGCGCCTCGCGCAGCGGGTCGCTGAACGACAAGAAGGCGACCAGCACCCCCGCAATCGCCCCGCCGGCGATGTAGCCTGTCGATAGCAGCACGCCGGGGGTCATCTCGGCCTCGGCCTCGGTGGCCGCCTGTTGCGGCCCCTTGCGGCGCGCAAGGATTCCATCCACCACGGCCCGGACCACGCCCCCGGCAAAGACCGGCGTCGAGAGATAAAGCGGCAGGTACACGCCCACCGCGAACGGCAGCGAGGGCACCCGGCTGAGTTCCAAAATCACCGCGATCGAGACCCCCAACAGCACCAGTAGCCACGGGAGCTTCTGCGTGAGGATGCCATCGGTGATGAGGGCCATCAGCCGGGCCTGGGGCGCGTCGTACTTGCGGACCTCCGTGCCATCGTCCCGGCGCTTGAGATTGCCGTTGATGCCGGGGTCGACCAGGTAGCGGATGCGGCCGCTGGAATCGACCAGGTACTTGCCCGGCTCGACCCCCTGGGGGTTGCCCCGTTGCGCCCACCACACGCGATAGGGCTGCGGGTCGCCGGGGGCGTATTCGATGTGGGCCAGCCGGCGCACATCGATCGGCACTTTGGGTTCCGGCAGGTTGCGCGAGGTGTACACGGTGCTGGCCCGGTTGAGCACGACCAGAAACAGGCCGATGACCAAGGCCGAGGAGACCGCCCCGATAAGGATCGCCCACTGCTGGGCCCGGGGCGTGGCCCCCACCAGGAAGCCGGTCTTTAGGTCCTGGGAAGTCGTGCCGCCGTTGGAAGCCGCGATGCACACCACCGCCGCCACGGACAAGGCCGTCAGACGATGTTCCGGCCGCGTCCAGCCCAGTACCAGAAAGATCAGGCATGTCAATAACAGGGTGGCCACGGTCATTCCGGAAATGGGGTTGCTCGACGAGCCGATCTCGCCGGTCAGGCGCGATGAAACGGTCACGAACAAAAAGCCGAAGACCACGATCAAGACGGCGCCCAGCAGGTTGATGGCCAGCGTGCCGGCCAGGCCCCCGTCTCCCTCGCTGGCCGACGCTGTCATCGCCAGCCAGAAGAAGACCGCCAGGTCCAGCACCAACCCCAAGATGCCCCAGGCCACGTAGCGCATGGGCAGGTCGCGCTGGGTGCGGGGGGCGGCCCCGGCCTGGCCGGCCCCCTCGGCCCGAAGGTCCCGCACCCCCGCCAGTACCGAAGCCACAATCAGCGGCAACGCCCGCACCAGGCTGATGATCCCCCCGGCCGCCACCGCCCCCGCCCCCACATACAGCAAGTAGGCCCGGCGCATCTCGTCCGGGTCCATCTCCGCAATCCGCTTTTCGGCAGGCGGCAATGGCCCCGGCAACCCATCGGCGAAAAAGTGAATGGCCGGCACAAACACGAAGTACGACAACAGCCCACCGGCCACCATGATCGAGGCCACCCGCGGCCCGATGATATATCCCACCCCGAGCAGCGTGGGATTGACCTCCATCGACGCCACCGCCCCCTTGAACCATGCGAGGGCATGGCTGGGCACCTCTTTCCACAGCCGCAGCCCCAGGCGCAAAAACTCGTACACAAAGGCGATGCCGAACCCCACGAACACCGTCTGGGCGCTGGCCCCGCCTTCTTCGCCGACGATCAGCACGTCGGCGCAGGCGGTCCCCTCGGGATACTTTAGCTCGCCGTGCCGCCGCACAATGAAGGCCCGCCGGAGCGGGATCATCATCAAGATGCCCAGCGCTCCCCCCAATACCGAAACCACCAGCACCCGCACCGGGTCCATCTCGAACCCCAAGAGCAACAGCGCCGGCATCGTCACCCCGACCCCAAAGGCCAGCGATTCGCCCGCCGACCCGGCCGTCTGCACGATGTTGTGCTCCAGGATTGTCGCCCGGCGAATGCCGAACAGCCGCGACAGGCCCCGGAACAGCGTGATCGAAAGCACCGCCACGGGGATCGAGGCCGATACCGTCATCCCCACCTTGAGCACCAGGTACAGGCTCGATGCCCCGAAAACGATCCCTAGCACGGCCCCCACAAGCAACGCCGGCCAGGTGAACTCGGGGATGCTCTGCTCGTCCGGCACGTAGGGGGTGTAGAGGGGCTCGGCCCCGGCCTGGCCGGCCGGAACGCCGGAAGGCTCCGCACTTGGCATAAGGGTCTCCTCACCTCGCCCTAGGTCTGCGAAAAGCAAGCTGCCGCCCCTGGCGCTCGGCCATAGCCAGCCGGATTACCGCTCCTCCGGCAAACCGGTGGCCCGGTAGCCCAAGGGCTCCAGGGTGGTGCCATCGGGGAACTTGTACGGCTGGTTGCCGAAATTGACGGTCACGGTTACGCCGTTGGCGAACCGCGTTTCCTGCACCGTGTGGTCGTCGGCGAGCCAGCGGTGCGAGAGCATTTCGGCATAGCCGGTGGCCCGGGCCACGGGCGTGGCGGTCCGATAGCTCTCCACAAAGCGCTGGCGGTTGTTGGCCCACACCTGGCGGTTGAACATGAACATGGGCGGCGTGCCGTACAGGGCGTTCCACAGGTCCCGCAGCCGCCACAGTTTGGGCAGTTTGTTGTTGTAGTCGCCCCAGTACCACTGGGCCACCACGCAGTCGTGGTACACCAGCTCCCATAGAGGCAGCCGGTAGAACGAGCCGGTCTGGAACTTGGCTACACGCTCGGGCACCTCGTCGAGGATCTGGGCCATATTGCGGCCGGCGTCGGGCACGCGGTAAGGCCCCAGGCTCAGCATCCCCTCGAAGTAATGCACGAAGGGCACGGCCGCATCGTGGCCCGTCTCGCTCCCGGTGACCAGGTTGCACGTCTCGCTCACGAAGCGCAAGAGTTCCATCTTGTACTGGCGGCTTTCGGTGCGGGTCATGGGATGCTCGGGGGCATAGCACTCCCGCCACGGCGAGGCCGTGGTGGTATCGATGAACCGGCACCGATAGGGGTGCGTTTTCAGTTCCGGCGGGATTCGGCGCCGGGCATAGTCGATGGCCTGGCGGTCGCATAGCACGGCGCAGTTGTACCACTTGCCGTCCTTGCCCCGCACGGCCCAGCCCGAAATCCATTGGCCATCGCGGTCCAGGATGATGTCTTTGGGCCAGCCCTCGGTCGTCCAGTCGGAGTGCACCCCGTGGAGCTTGGGGAACATGGCCGGGTCCATCAGGTCCTGGTAGATGTCGTACCGGCTGGTGAGCACCCCGAGGTCGTTCATCTGGTGGATTTGCTCGGGGCTGGCCCGGTTGCTCCAGAGGATGCGCCGTATGCCGGCGGCCTGCATCTCCTTGACCAGCTCTACGGGATTGCGGTCCCAGCACCACACATTGACCGCCCCGACCAGAAGGTCCACGTTGGGGTTCTGGCGGCGCTTTTCCGCCAGGGTCTTGAAAAGGCCCGTCTGCTGCGCATACGCCCGATACCGCTTGGCCATGGCTACATAGCCCCCCGCGTCGAAGGCGATGTACCGCATCCGCCGGGGATAGCCGAACCGCCCCTTCTCCGGCACCCACTGCGGCGCCAAGTGCAACAGGCCGTCCAGGCGCGGCAGATTCACCTCGGCATCGTTGGGCGTCTCGACCAGGCACATCAAGCCGCGCTGGCCGTCCGTCATGCCGTACCAGGGCATGCACAGCCCGTGGCCGCCGTAAAGGTGATAGCGCATGGGGCTTAAGGTAGGGTCGTCGGCCGGATAGCTGATACCCTCGTTGACCGGAAGGATCAGCAGCATCTTCTTGGCCGGCACGAACGGAAGCGGATAGGCCAGTGCCCCCGCCAGTTCGCCCTCGCCGCGGAGTTCGACGACCAGTTCGGGGCGCTGCGGTTCCAGTCGCAAGGTCGCGTCGATGCGCAACATGCTGGCCGGGTCCAATAGGCCGATGGCCAAGGCATCGCCCTGCCGGCCGGCCTCGAGCACCACCAGCGAGCCGCCGGGGCGCTGTGGCCACACTGTGCCGCTGCGGCGGTCTCGAAGCCTAAACGTCCCCTGGCTGGGGCGGAATTCCACCTCCACCGTGGAATTCCCCAGGGAAAGCGATTCGGGCAGGTTCGGTTTGCGCAAGGCATCGAGCGAGCCAACCAGCCGCAGCGCGGCATCGTCGAACCATACCTGCGCGGGGCCGCTGCCGATCAACCGCACCTGCATCGCCGCCGAGCCCGGCGGCACCACAAACCGCGCAGCAAGCGGTTTCCAGGCGGGGCTGGAGCGAGCGGTTCGGCCGGCAAACGACCAGTCGGTCACCTTTTGCTGGGCGTCGCGAAGCGTAACGCACAAGGTGGCCGACCCTTCGCCCTCGATGCGAATCCACCCCCGCAGTTCATAGATCTGGCCGGGCTGGACCGGTAGCCATCGCTGTTGCCCCAAGCTCCAATCCTGCGTGCCCGGGTATTCGATATGCACCCCTTGGGCTCCCGAATGCCGGGCGGCTGCATCGAGCCGGGCCTTCCCCTGGCCGTCCCGCGACCAGAACACGTGCCAGCCCTCCAGGGCGGCCTGCCCCTGTTCAAAATCGCCATTGACGACCAGGTTCTCGCCCGCCTGGCCAGGGGCCAACCACAGTGCCACCAACACGAGGGCAAATGCCGCTTTGAGATTGCTGCGGGTCATGGTGGGGATTCCAGGGATGGGTTGCAGTGGCGCCGAGCCGTGCGGTTGCCCTCCGCTCGGCCCGTGCCAGTATAAGAGTGGCGGCGGGGTCCGCCAAGCGCCGGCACCACCGGGGGCTCACGCCCCCGGTGTTCGCTTGCGTGTGATCGGCTCAAGAGCCGGGGGCGTAAGCCCCCGCTGTTCCTCGCATGTGACCAGCTCAGGAGCCCCGGGCGTAAGCCCGGGGTGGGGGGTGGAGCCGAGTTACGGTAGCGGCACCACCGGGGGCTGACGCCCCCGGCTCTGGGCTTGTGCCCACTGCCGGTGGCCGTGGCGGATTCGGTAGAGTGGAAATTGACGGATCAGGCGGGGGCACTTCCCGACGGGCGGCAAATCGGGCCCGCCGGAAGCGCGGGGCGGGCGGCCGTCTTGACAAGGCAGAAACCTTCTCCGCCGGGCCGTCGTATTCCAACAGCCCCAAAAGAAGGCGCCTATGCGATCAGGGCGCCTCACCTTAGGGCAGCCGGCTACCCAGCACTGCTGCCCCTCACTTGGGGCGCGGTGTCGTATCGGGCCTTTCACCCCCGACACCGACGACCATCTTGCCCTGGGCTTCGATATCTTCTTGAATCTCTGCCTTCGTGGGCTCTTTTTGGCGCGCGGATGGACCGCAGCCCAACCAGGTGCAACCGACCGCAGCGGCCAAAAAACAACACCAGAGTTGTTTCATGCCGTTGACTCCAAGCTATAGGAGCTAAGACACAGAACCGCGAGCATGGCGATCTACGACACGCCCGCCCCGCGACGCTCAAAACTGCCCCAGGGGTCTACCATCGTGGATGTAAGCAAGTCTGAGCAGTACCAGGTAATCGATCGTCTCGCTGACAAACCGGGCCGACCCGTCTGCCATTCCGAATTGAGCCCCGCCGGGATGGAGGCTGTTGAAGACCCATGCGTATGTTCGCTTATCCGGATCGTTCATCCACGGACCGTTGATCCGCCAATTTCCCCAATAGCCACTGCTGCTGGGGTTCGTATCGATGGCATCGGGGTTGGTCGAACTTGTGGAATAGACGCGGCCGTGGCAACACGTGTGCGTGCCCGTCAAACCCCATGGGCCGTAAAGGGAATACGTCTTGTGCGGCCAGCCAACGGCCTCCCCGACCGCGAAGGAGTTGCTGGCACCGTCCCGGATTTCGGCCAGCCGCGCGCCCCTTTGATTTCCAGTGAATCCCTGCCGCACGTCGCCCATATATTGGTCGAAGGGCGCGTCATAGTCTGTGAAGACGCCCGTGGAGAAGAGGTAGTTCGTGCGCCACGCGTTCAGCATCGAATAGAAGGTCGCTTGACCCGGCGCATAGGTATTTTTCTGCCCCACGGTGTCCGCCGAGGGGCATTCCAACAGCGGTAACCGCACCGAGGTATACGGAGCGTTTCTCGTGCCATCATCCGTTGGCGGAAGCGTGTTCGGGCACCAGCTCGCGAACCCTTGGGAGGGCGTGCTGACGTACCTGAAATCGTAGCCCTGATAAAGCGCGCTTTGTTCGAAGTATGGGGCCATCATGGCCCAGCCGGTTGTATTGAGATTACGAGGGCCCACGCCGTAGGCTGCGGCGTTGCACATCCTGCCGGAGTTCAAGAGCGCCGGCGGGAAAACCTTGAATGTATCGTGGTAGTTGTGCAAGGCCAAGCCTATCTGTTTCAGGTTGTTGTTGCACTGGGTCCGCCGGGCAGCCTCACGGGCGGCCTGTACCGCGGGCAACAACAGCGCGATCAATACGCCAATGATGGCAATCACCACCAACAACTCGACCAGGGTAAATCCACGACGGCCCATACGTTGAACCCCCGAATAGAACCGCGTTTGCCCCCAGGGCTACTCCGCTTCGCCCCGGCGGCCAACGCAACCGGAAAAACGGTACAGCCAGTTCGGCTGCCGATGAACCAACCTCCCATCAGCCAAACAACATGGGCATCGCCACGTTGCGGCGCACGTCCTCGGCCGCCTCCGGCTCAAAACAGCGGTACGGTAATCGCTGCCAGATGAACCACGTTGCCGGAACCTGCGCTTACCGAATCGGTATATCGACCCGACGCCTCCCCGCTTCCGACGCTTGGGCTTCCAGCCCGGTCGGAGAAGGAGGACGGATTTCCCCCCGGGTCTTGAGCGCCCCATATCCTAATCGGGCGCAGGCGGCCCGACAAGCGGTTGCACCCGCAAAAAGTCAAAAAACTGGGCGGGGGGATAAGACCGGGTGGGTTAGGCTCCTACATCGGTGGGGGTGCCCCAAGAGCTAGGCAGGTCGTTTTAGGGGATGCGACCGCTGTGGCCATCCTGCGTGGGGGCCTGTTTTCGGGCCTCGCCGGGCAATGCACAGAAGGTCGGCCGGGGCGCGCGAGGTGAGGTTTAATGCGTCGCTCGCACGGCGATCAGGTTTGTGCGGCACGACGCGCGGGGGTGTGGCGGCCGTGGCCAGGAGCCCCGGGCGTCAGCCCGGGGTGGGGGGTGGAGCCGAGTTAGGGCGCAGACACCACCGGGGGCTCACGCCCCCGGCTCTGGGCCCTTCCTCGCAGCCGGGCTGGGGCTTAGAATGCTGTACTTTGTTTCTCTTGCCCCGAAGGTGAGTACGATGCGTTCCGACGTGATCAAGTTAGGCGATGCCCGGGCTCCCCACCGCAGCCTTTTGCGGGCCACGGGGGTGGAAGGCGACGATTTCCGCAAGCCGTTCATCGCCATCTGCAACAGCTACACGGATATTATTCCGGGGCATATCCACCTGGACCGGGTGGGGCAATTCGTCAAACAGTGCGTGCGCGAGGCCGGCGGCGTGCCCTTCGTATTCAACACCATCGGGGTGGACGATGGGATCGCCATGGGGCACAGCGGCATGAAGTTCTCGCTGCCCAGCCGGGAACTGATCGCCGACTGCGTGGAGACGATGCTTCAGGCCCATTGTTTCGACGGCATGATCTGCATCCCCAACTGCGACAAGATCGTGCCGGGGATGCTCATGGCCGCGGTACGGTGCAACATCCCCACGATCTTCGTCAGCGGCGGCCCGATGGAGGCCGGCCGGACTTCCGATGGCCGAACCGTGGACCTGGTGGACGTTTTCGCGGGGGCGGCGGCCAGGCAGCAGGGCAAGCTTTCGGCCGAACAACTAATGGAGCTGGAGAAGGCCGGCTGCCCCACGTGCGGGTCGTGTTCGGGCATGTTCACGGCCAACAGCATGAACTGCCTGTGCGAGGCGCTGGGCATGGCCCTGCCTACCAACGGCACGCTATTGGCCACCAGCGCCGAGCGCAAGCGCCTCTTCCGGCGGGCTGCCCAGCGGATCGTGGAGATGGTGCTGGCCTTCGAGCGCCTGGGCGAGGGGCACGGGCTGTTGCCGCGGGAGATCGTTACCGCCGATTCCATCGATAATGCCATGATCCTGGACATGGCCATGGGGGGCAGTACCAACACCGTGCTGCACACCTTGGCCATCGCCCACGAGGCGGGCATCGCTTACGACCTCGGCCGGATCAACGAGCTCAGCCAGCGCACGCCCAATGTGTGCCGCGTGGCGCCCAGCAGCGCCTACCATGTCGAAGACGTGCATAATGCCGGCGGGGTGCACACCATCTTGGGGAGCGTGAACCGGGCCCGGCCGGGCCTTCTGCACCTCGATTGCCCGACGGTAACCGGCAAGACCCTGGGCGAGAACATCGCGGAGTACGACGTGCGGGCCACTAGCGCCAGCGAGGAAGCCCTCGAGCTGGCGGCCGTCACCGCTGGCGGCCAGCGCAATGCCGAGGGCATGAACGTGGTCCGCCGTGCGCGATCGGTTCGCGAGCTGTCGGCCAGCCAGTTGGGCTTCGACCCCTACGATTGCATCCGCGAGGGCGACAACGCCTACAGCCAGGAGGGCGGGCTGGCCATCCTCTATGGCAACCTTGCGCCCAAGGGGGCCATCGTCAAGACGGCCGGCGTACACCCCAAGATGCTGCGGCGCAGCGGGCCGGCCGTCATCTTCGAGTCGGAAAACGAGGCCTACGCGGGTATCGTCAACGGGAAGGTCAAGCCGGGTGACGTGGTTATCATCCGCTACGAGGGGCCCCGGGGCGGTCCCGGGATGCAGGAAATGCTCGCTCCCACCTCGGCCATCAAGGGCGTGGGCCTGGATGAACAGGTGGCCCTGGTAACCGACGGCCGGTTTTCCGGCGGCACGTCCGGGGCGTGCATCGGCCACGTCAGCCCCGAGGCCGCCGCGGGCGGGCCCATTGCGCTCTTGCGGCCTGGAGACGTAGTCGAGATCGACATCCCCGCTCGCCGGCTCTCCGTGCGCTTGAGCGACGAGGAACTCGCCCGCCGAGCCCAAGAGTGGGTGCCCCCCAAGCCGCGGTTCACCTCCGGCTACTTGGCCCGGTATGCGGCCATGGCCACCAGCGCCGATACCGGGGCTGTCCTGCGGCACTTGTGAGCAAGCTCCCCGGGCCCCGGGGATGAACCCCTGGTCGCTCCTAGGCGTATAATACGGCGGACCCAAAGGGGCACGAATGGGGAAACGATAGGTCCGCGGCAGCGCGGACGACGCCGCCATGCTGCCGCTGCCGATGGCCCCCGATGTTGGGGGGGAAACTTCGTTGCGGGGATAGCCCGTCGATGACAGCCAAGTTGGCCAGAATCAGGGTTTGGGTCGCTGCCGTGTATTTGGTGGCGGTCTTGGCTGCCGACGGGCTCCATTTCCATCGTGCGCCGAAGGATCGGCAGTGCGGCGGCTGTGCCCCGTCGCCTCATGACTCCGGTTGTTCGGCCAGCGGACGTGCCCAACCACAGGTTCGCGGGATGCCGCCGGGGGCCACGGCGGCTTGGGATTGCCCCGCCTGCCAGTTCCTGGCCCAGAAATCGCTTTGTTTTTCGGCCCCGCCGGATAAAGGGTGGGAGCCTCTCGTCGACGCCGTCTGCATCCTCAGCCCGGCTCAGCCGGTGTACTGGCGGGTGCTTCTGCCGCCGATCCGGGCGCCTCCGCGGGTGGCGTAAGCGCTGGCTAGCCGCCTGCCGGTTTTTAGCGGGTTTGCGCTTCGCTGTGCGCCTGCGCGCCGGGCTGCGGCCTGGATTGCGGCAACTCCGCTCGGCGCTGGGTTGCCGCGATGTCGGATGGTTGCGAGACGTCTTTTCGGCGGAGGTCAAATTCATGATTTCGACATTCGTTTGTTGTGTATCGCGGCCAGGCCGGCGCCGAGGCCCCCAGGGCTTCACGCTGGTCGAACTGCTGGTGGCTATTGCCATCATCGGCATCCTTATCGGGTTGCTGTTGCCTGCCGTGCAGGCAGCACGCGAGGCCGCCCGGCGCTCGACCTGTGCGAACAATCTCAAACAGTTGGGGCTGGCTATGCACCTCCATCACGACGTGCACCGCCAACTGCCTGCCGGCTGGCTGGCCTATGACCCGGCCACCCGCGCGCCCTATCCTGGAGGTGTGCCGGGCTGGGCCTGGGGTGCCAAGATCCTCCCCTATATCGAGCAGTTGAATGTGGAGAAGAACCTGATCAACTACAACCTGAACGTGACCGACCCGGCGCACGACGCCGCGCGCAAGACCATCTTGGCTGTCTTCCGCTGCCCCTCGGACACGGGCAAGCCCATATTCCGCTTTGCCGAGGCCCATCCGGCCGATC
Source organism: Planctomycetaceae bacterium (assembly GCA_037442445.1). GTDB lineage: Bacteria > Planctomycetota > Planctomycetia > Pirellulales > Thermoguttaceae > JANLFZ01. The sequence continues at coordinate 5,358 of JBBIQF010000117.1, read as the reverse complement.
ATCCCGGCCATAACGCGCCGGAGGACAACGTGGAGTTCGCCACGGCCAACTATGTGGGCGTCTTCGGTACTGTGGACGTGCACTACTGCGAGACGCGGGGCGTGGGGCAGCGCTGCGACGGCAACGGCCCGATGTATCACAACAGCTTCACGCGGTTCGCCGATATCGTCGATGGACTGAGCCAGACCTTTCTGGTCGGCGAACGCAACTCGGACCTGGGCTACGCCACCTGGGTGGGATTGCCCGGCGGCGACGAATGTGCCCCGGCCATGGTGCTGGGCACGGCCACCTATCCGCCGAACGCCCGGGCCGAGCACGCCCACAACTTCAGCAGCCACCACCCTAGCGGAACCCAATTCCTATCCGCCGATGGCTCGGTCCGCCTCATCGCCGAGACGATCGACACCTCGCTCTACCATGCCCTGTGTACCCGCGCAGGCAATGAGCCGGCCGCCGTGCCGTAAGAAGACGAGGTTGCCCAAGGCATGCGATGACTTGAGGTGGCGGCTTGGTTGGCCGCTGGGCCCCTAAGGGACGCGGCCACGCCGGGCACCGGCATTACGCACCCGCATTACGGGTTCGCAAAGACGATTTCCGGAAACGCTTCGTCGCGGAGGTTCACATAGCGGATGCGGCGCAGGCAACGGGCGGCGCGGGGAAAGTAGCGGTCCACAAACCCGGCCTCTGCGGCTTGGGCGAGGTCCCAGCGGGGGTCGGGCAGCCGCGATTTCAGCAGCACCAGTTCGCAGGCGGCCAGCCGCTGGGCCAGGCGGGCCGCGATCGAGTCGCTGGTGACGTCCCACGTGTGCGGCAAGGGATCGGGCCACCGGGCATCGTCGTGGCGCAGGAAGTGTTCGCAGTCGAACACGACGGGCTGGCAGGCGCGGGCCGATCGCAGTTCCTCCAGCCGGGTGGCGTGAGCCGCTTCGGGCAGCAGCCGGGCCAATAGTTCGGCCGTAACGCCCAACAGCCGCACGCACAGCCAGTGAGCCGCCTCTTCGTCCAAGCGATGCTGGGCGAAGGCCCGCCGCACCACGTCGGCCAGCTCGCCGCCGCCGGCCAGTAGGATATTGGGCCCGTTGGGCTGCTGGGCCAGCCAGCGGCGGACGCGAGCCGCCAGGCCATCGCAATCCAACAGGCTGCCGCCGAGCTTGATGACCCGTGGTGCCATCGGCTGCCTCGGACGCCGGGGAGCTAAGCGAAGGCCGATTCGGCTGCCAGCACGGCAACCGCGTGGGCTGCCGCGGCCGAGGATACCTGGGGGCCCAGCGTCTCGGCCAGGCTGACGATGCGGGTGGAAAGCCCCAGGCGCTCCAGGACCCGCCGCCCCAGGAACTCCCCCTGCCCGGAGAGCACCACGCTGGTGGGCCGCTCGGGCAACATGCTGATCACCCGATCGGCCGCCTCGGCAAGCTGGTCCAACTGGGCGTCGGCGATGGCACGTGCGATGGCCTCGGCCGCGGCCCGGTCCACCATGGTCCGGTCGGCGCAGATCGAGCGTGCCAGCCGGTCGTGGGCCGCCTGGCGTGTGGCGGGCCGGCCGTCGGCCGTGTCCGTACGCTCCGGAGCTTCCGGCAAATCGCCCAAGAGCAAATACACGTCCCAGGTGGTGGCGAACAATTCCTGAGCCAGGGGGCAGAGGAAGCCCCGCCAGGGCACTCGCGACGCCACGGCGCAGACCGGGCTTCGCTGCACCCCCGTATATACGAGTTCGCCCGAAACCAGGCGCTCGGGATCGGTGCGGCCGCGGGGCGACGGCAGCCCGTGCACCAGCGGGATCAGGTCGCAGGTGGTCGAGCCGATGTCCATCAGCAACGCCGATTTGTGGGGCGCAAAGCGTCCGGCGAACCGGGCCAGCGCGTGCCAGTTGGCGGCGGCTACGGGCAGGGGATCGGCAATGGCGTCCTCGGGCGGCACAAACGAGCCATCATTGCGGTACACCCGAACGGGCCGGCCCTCGGCCGCCTGCACCGCGGCATCCACAATGGCCGCCACCCCCTGGGCCTTGGTTTCAAAGCAGTCGGCCAGTTCGCCGGTCATGGTGATGGCCAGGCGATTGACCCCCGGGAACTGCTTTAGCATCGCACCTAGCGCCTGAACCAACTCCCGCCGGCGGCGCCACAAGGGAAAGGGGTGCAGCCGAGCGGCCCCTTGTCCATCGGCCGCCTTGAGATTTGCTCCGCCGACGTCCAGACCTAGCCACATGGCCGCTTGGCACTCCCCAACCGGTCCGAAATCCGCACCCTTCCCAACTGCCAGTGCCCCGCGCCGTTGGTCAAAACCCACAGCGTCCCCCTTCCGCCGCCCGCCTATCGAGAACCGGCCTCAGCCGGAACAACAGCCGCTGGAGTGCCTCACCTGGGTCTGGCCCTTGGCCGTGAATTGTACCACCATCCGCCGGAAGCACAACCGGCACGCTCGGCCTTGCGCCACCGCCAGCATTACCCCGGCAAGATTGGACACCGCGGCCCGGCGCAGGCCGACATACGAGGTGGTCAGCCGCGGGTTGATCTCGATGACCACATCGTCGCTGCCGCGGGGATCGAGGCCCAAAACCAAGTCCACTCCCAGAAAACCCCTAGGCTGGGGGAGCGCGGTGACGGCCCGAACGCCCAGCCGCACTGCCCGCCGGGCCAGGGGCCGGGGCAATGGCAATCCGCCGCCGAGATAGCGGAACCCGCGGCCCAGACGCTGCGTGCATGGCACCAGCGGCCGGCATCCGCCGGGCCCGCACAGCACCGCCACGCTGGCCGGCTGCCCCGCACAAAACCGCTCCACCCGGCAGGCAACCCCAAGACGGGCTACGGCCTGTTCCGCGGCCCGAGCACTGAGCACCTTTTGGACCCCCTGGGAACCGGCCCCCCAACAGGGTTTCACCACCGCCGGAAACCCGAACCCCGCCGGCACTCGCTGGCCCGGTCCCAAGGCGATACCCACAGGTACATTCACGCCCGCCGCCGCCAAGCACCGGCAGGTGGCCTCCTTGTCGGATGCCAGGGCCACAACAGCAGGGGAAGGCCCCAGCAGGCGCCCTCCAACCGCCTCGACCCGCCGGCACCAAGCCAGCAGTTCGCCATCCAGTTCCGGGGCGATGACCACGGTCCAGTCGGCTAGCCGGGCCAAGGTGTCGAACGTACGCCGGGCCGCCTCGGCCGTCCCCACGGCATACCAGCCAATCCGCTTGTTCTGGAACAAAACCCGGGCATAGCGCCGGCCGAGGCTGTCCGCTAGCATCGCCCATACCGTAACCCCTTCCAAGCGTGCAAAGTCCTCGACCAATGCCCCCAGCATGGCGGCACCCTCCTGGCACAGCGATTGGGCCGGCGGCGATTTGTCGAGATGCCCCCCACCGGTACCCGCCTCAAACACGAAAACCTTCATCGCTATTGACCGAAAAACCCCAGGAAACACCGAGTGTTGCCAAACCGTATGGCAGCAAAACTCGCCCGGCGGATGGCGCGTGACGATCCCGGCCGCTACTGAATCCACCCCCCACCGAGCACGCGGGGGCCTTGATAGACGACGGCCGCCTGCCCCGGGGCCACCCCGTAGCACGGTTCGTCGAAGCGGACTCGGAATCGCGTGTCGTCCAGCGGCTCGACCCAGGCGGGAAATGCCGGGCTGCGATAGCGGATTTTGACCTCGGCGCGAAAGGCCTGCGTGAGAGGCTCTACCAGCCAGTTCGCCCCCGCCGCGGTCAGCTCCTTGCACGCCAACTCGTCCCAGGAGCCGACCACCACCCGCCGCGCCTGGGGCTCGATGCGGACCACGTATTGCCGTCTTCCCAATGCCACGCCCAGGCCCTTACGCTGGCCCACCGTGAAGTGCTCCAGCCCGGTGTGATGGCCCACTCGCTGGCCGGCCGTGGTGACGATCTCGCCTTCGCCACCCGGGCCGGCACGCTGCCGCACCAGCCGGGCGTGATCGCCGTCCGGCACGAAACAGATTTCCTGGCTGTCAGGCTTGGCGGCCACGGGCAGGCCCATCCGGGCGGCCAGGGCCCGAATCTCCTCCTTGCGATACTCGCCCACCGGGAACCGCAGCCGGCCAAGCAGCCCGCGGTCGATGCCGAACAACACGAACGACTGGTCCTTGGACGGGTCGCAAGCACGCACCAGCCCCGGCACTCCGTCCGGTTCCGCCACCAACCGGGCGTAATGCCCCGTGGCAACCCAAGCGGCAGCGACACTATCGGCATACTCGAACAGCTTGCCGAACTTCAGCCAGGTGTTGCACACCACGCAGGGATTGGGGGTCCGCCCGGCCCGATATTCCGCCACGAAATAGTCGATGACCTGCTCGAACTGGTCTTGGAAGTTGAGGACATAGAAAGCGATGCCCAGGGCATCGGCCACCCGGCGGGCATCGGCCGCATCGCCCGCCGAACAGCAGCCCTGACGCCGCGGTGCCCGGCCAGAGGTGGCCCCTTCGAGCTGGCACGCCGGTTCGGCCGTTATCCCGTGCCGCATGAACACCCCGATCACCTCGTGCCCCTGTTGGCGCAACAGCGCGGCCGCCACGCTGCTATCCACGCCGCCCGACATGGCCACGATCACCCGTGCCATCGCGCATCGCTCTGCACGAATCCCGTACCCTTCGCAAAACCGGCGCTCTTGCCGAATCCGCCACTTTGGCCGAAAGCCGAAAAGCGCTTCCTGCAAGAATCATACCGGCCGAAGCCATCGCCGGCCTGGGCGAAGTCGATAGGGTGCGTGCTCTGCACGCACGGGTTCCATGGCCACGACGGTTACGGCGGCCAATCTGGCCGAGTGCTTTGCACGCGCCGGTTCCGTCGTGTGCGCGCAGAGCACGCACCCGACCAACGACTGGCCTGGCGGCCTGCCGCTATTCAAAGGCCCGGGCGTCCAAGGCGATATCCGCGTGCGGATCGTGCGCGTAGAAATGGCGGGCGATTTGGTCGGCCAGCACCCGCACGAACTCGCGGCGGAACTCGGCCTCGGGCTTTTCCGAAGTCTGCACCACCCGATTGGGCGGATACACCGTTTGCCGCGGCCGCTTGTCGAACACCACCTCGCCCGTCTTGCAGTCGAACACCCGCAGGTGCACCGTGGCCCGCCCCTGGTAAAGCGTCTGCCCCTGGAGAAGTGAAAACTGCTCCAGATCGATCCCCACCACCATGTCGGCGCCCAACGCCTTGCCCACTTCGACGTAATCGTCCCACGTGTTCTCGTCCATCCACTCGGCCGCCTTGCGCTGGTCTATCATCTTGATCTTGGGGACGTTGCGCCCCAACAGGGCGCTGACCTGCTCGGCCAGGTCATGCTCGACGCGAGCATTGCGGTATTGCAGCGCCACCACCGGCCGGCAAACCACCACCACGCGCTTGTCCTTCAGCTT
>JBBIQF010000116.1:0-16176 GCA_037442445.1 Planctomycetaceae bacterium | reverse complement strand
AGACGCTCAACCGCTTTTACATCCTCCACTGCATTGCCCTGCCGCTGGTGGCCGCATTCCTCATGGGCGTGCATTTCTGGCGGGTACGGAAGGATGGGGGGATCAGTGGACCCTTGTGAGCCGGCTGCAAGGCATGCCCACCAGGCGCACATCGCGTGCTCTTGGCCATGGGCGGGGGATGCCTGCGCTGGTACCAAGGCTCGGACAGACGGGTTGACCGGGGCCCACCGCATCGGAGTCCGGCGGCGTAGCGATCCGAGATGAGCGTAACCGATGTCGTGACGAACATGGCAGGCCCGCTGGGCGGGTACCACCTGGCAGCCGCGTTGCTCAACGGCGTGGCCGCGTGGCGCTATTGGACGTCCAGGCGGCGGGCCAGCGCCGCCGTATGGATGCTGGCGGCCGGGGCGTTTGCCGCTGCGGCGGCCCGAAGTTTTCGCGGCCATCCGCCGGGCCTGCCCGAGTGGCTCAAATCGGCCATAGACGCCGCGGCCGGCCCGGTAACGTTGAGCCTGGCCTCGCTGGCATTCTTGGCGCTATTGTTTTTGGGGCGGTCGTGGCTGGCCCGGCCGCAGGTGGCCCTGGCCGGTTTCAATCTGGGCCTGGCGTTTTTCGGCTGCTCGCTGCCCGATGCCGAGTTCGCCGCCGTGGTCCTCAAGCCGGATAACGTGGCGATCGTGGCCATGGTCTTCCTTTTGGGGTATTTCCTTTGGCTGGGCACGGCCCAGGCGGTAGAGAATGACCGGCGCCTGGCCCGGGGCTTGCCGCCGCGGGAAAAAGACTTTTCCGAAACCACCCTGGTCTGGCCCGATTTGGTGTACATCGAGCTGATCGCCATGGTCGCAGGCACCGCCGTCCTGGTGGCCTGGGCCTTGGTGCTGCCTGCCCCGTTGGAACAGCCCGCCAATCCGGTGGTTACCCCCAACCCCGCGAAGGCCCCGTGGTATTTCCTGGGGCTCCAGGAACTGTTGGTGTATTTCGACCCCTGGCTGGCCGGCGTAATGGTGCCGGCGCTTATCATCGTGGGCCTGGCGGCCATTCCGTATTTGGACCCCAATCCCAAGGGGAGCGGCTACTACACGATTGCCCAGCGGAAGTTTGCCTGGGCGGTGTTCTTGTTTGGATTCCTCCAGTTGTGGATTCTGTGGATTCTGATCGGGACCTTTTTCCGCGGGCCGAACTGGAGCTTCTTCGGGCCGTACGAGCCGCGCGACCCCCACCGGCTGGCCGCCGCCCGCAACATCCGGCTGTGCGAGTATTTTTGGGTGTTCCTGCTGGGGCGCGAGGTTCCGGCGGCCGACCCGGCTGCGGGGTGGCTGGCCCGCACCGCCACCCTCTTGCTCCGCGAGTGGGTGGGGATAGCGTGGCTGGGGCTTTACTTCGGGGGGCTGCCGATCCTGCTGGGCCGGACCATCTTCGGCGATTTCCGCCGGCGCATGGGGCGGTGGCGATACTATGCCATGGTGTTGCTGCTTTTGATGATGCTGGCACTGCCTTTGAAGATGTTTTTGCGCTGGACCGCGGGTGTGAGCTACATCGTCAGTTTTCCGGAGTGGCAACTGAGTTTTTGAAGCCCAAGCAACCGCGGTGCGGCTTGCGCCGGCGGGTGTGTCGCGAGCTTCGTGCCCTTTATGGCTGCGCCCGATGAACCGTACTACAACCTGAGCCGGCTCCACCTAGCGTTTGCTGCCGCTGCCTTGGCACTGGTGGTGGTGACGGTGTGGATGATTGCCGCCGACTACCGGCGTCCGTGGAAGCGGTATCAAGCGATCTACCGCGATCGGATTGCGCCGTGGGCCGCCGCAGCCGGCCGGCTCCAGCGCCAGCTCGAAGGCCTGGCCGGCGACCCGCAGGGCGGCGATAGGAAGCCCACCGCGGCCGCGGGGAACCCGGTTGCCCAGGCCGCGGGCCAGCCCGATGGCCCGCCGGCTTGGCTGCACCGGCCCAGCCTGGGCCAGCGCCTATTGCGGCTGCCGGGGCTGGAAGCCCTGGGCCGGCCGCTGACGATCGAGCAGCTCTGGCTGCCCGATTTGCCCATCGACTACCACTTTCGCCAGGTGCCCCGCTTCGACCGCTGCCAGACCTGCCACTTCGGCATCGACCGCACGCTGCCGGGCGAGCCTGATCGGCCGGCGTGGGAGCCGGTGCAGGTGGTGCAGCTCGAACTGCCGGCTCCAAAGGTCCCGGCAAGCCCCGCGCCCGATGGTTCTGCCGGGAAAGCCGGCGGTGCCGGGGAAGAGCCTCCTTACGGCATCGTGCTGGCGCCAAGCGGGGTGTCGGACGATCACGTGCCCACCGTGGGGGCCATCTGGCCGCGGAGCCCGGCGGCTTTAGGCGGGCTGCGCCCGGGAGATGCCGTGCTTCGGGTGGATGGGATGGCGGTGGCCCGGCGCGACCAGGCCGAGGCCCTCTTGGCCGACCTGGCCCGGCAAGGCAAACCCGTGCGCCTCGAGGTACGCCGCGGCCTGCCGCAGCCGTTTTGCGCCCACCCCCGCCCCGACCTGTTCGCTGGCGAAGCAAGCCCGCATCCGGCAAGCCGGTTCGGCTGCACGGTGTGCCACGACGGCCAGGGCAGCGCCACCGACTTCCGCTTTGCCAGCCACACGCCCAACGACCCCGCCCAGCGCCGCCGCTGGCAGGCCGAATACGGCTGGTTCTGGAGCGAGGACTGGGAATACCCGATGCGGCCGGCCCGCTTCGCCCAAAGCAACTGCTTGAAATGCCACTTCGACGTGGTGGACCTGGAACCCGGCGGGCAGTTCCTCGATCCGCCGGCCCCCAAACTGCTCGAAGGATACCACCTGGTGCGGCAACTGGGCTGCTTCGGATGCCATGAGATTTCGGGCTTTGCCCCGGACCAGCGGCCCGTGGGCCCCGACCTGCGGTTGGAGCCGGCCTATCACGAGGCCGCCGCGGCGCTTTTGGCCGAAGGCTATCTCGATGCCCAGGCCGCCGAACTCGCCCGCCAAATAATCCGCCATCCCGAGCAGCCCCAGGCACGGCATGAACTGGTGGCTTGGCTGCGGGCCCAACAGGAGCCGGCCCGCATTCCCGCAGGCACACCTGCAAACGCGGGCAGGGTGAATGTGGCGGCTGATAGTCCGGCTCGCCAGGCCCGCCGGGCGGCGCTACTGAACCTGCTCGACGCTGCCCCCAACCCGCCCGGCACGATGCGCAAGGTAGGTCCCAGCCTTCGGCACATTGCCGACAAGCTGGATGCGGGGTTCCTCCAGGCTTTTGTGGCCAATCCGGCCGCGCTGAGGCCCGGCACCCGAATGCCGCGGCTGTTCGGCCTGGATGCGCACTTGCAGGGCGCGACGCGGGACCAGACACACCGCTTCGAGGCGGTCGAAGTCCGGGCGATCGCCGAGTTCCTCCTGGCCGCCAGCCAGCCGATGGACTCCACGCCCTCGTTGCTTGCGGCGGCCAAGACGCCATCGGCCAGCAAGCCGGACGCAGTGCCGCCCGATGCCCAGAAGCCCTCGGCCGAGCGGGGCAAGCGCCTGTTCCAGCGCCGGGGATGCCTGGCCTGCCACAGGCACGCTGATTTTCCCGAAAGCAAAGCCACCCAGGGGCCCGACTTGACCGACCTGGGGGCCAAACTGCGGCAGGATCGCGGCCGGCAGTGGCTTGTGGCTTGGCTCCGCGATCCTACGGCCTATTCTCCGCGCACGGTGATGCCCAACCCGCTGTTGCAAGCCGGCGCGGGTTCTGTGGGGTCGGCCGCAGCAGAGGGAGACCCCGCCGCCGACATCGCCGCCTACCTGCTCCAGCCGCGCACGCCGCCGCCGCAACCCTTGCCCGAGCCTGCCGACGAAGACCTCGACGCCTTGGTCCGGCAACACCTGGCCAAGACCTTTGCGCCGCCTTTGGTGGAAGAGTACGTCCGGCACGGTATTCCCGAGGGCTCGGCCGATGCCGCAGGCGACGCGGTGGAATTGGTGGCCCCCATTACCCGGGCCAAGAAGTTCCGCTACGTGGGCCGGCGAACCCTGCGCAAACGCGGCTGCTTCGGCTGCCACGAAGTGCCGGGATTGGAGGATGCCCAGCCTATCGGCCCGCCCCTGACCGGCTGGGGACGAAAGCAGACTTCGCTTCTGGACTTCGGGCGGGTGGACCAGTTGCTTGCCCTGGAAGAGGCGGCGGGTGGGGATTCTGGGCGATCGCCCGAGGCTCCACAGGCCCCCAGCCCAGCGGGCGCAGCGGCAGCACAGGCGGTGCCTTCCGGCCAAACCGCCCAGCATGGGTTTTACTGGGAGGCCCTTGGCCAGAAGCGCCGCGAGGGCTTCCTGTGGCAGAAGCTTCGGCAGCCGCGGAGCTTCGACTTCGCCATGGCCGACAGCAAGCCCTTCGACGAGCAATTGCTGATGGGCCAGTTTACGTTGAGCGAGGCGCAGCGCGAGGCGATCATCACCTTTGTGCTGGGGTTGGTGGCCGAGCCTCCGCCCGCGACCCGGCTGCCCCAGCCCGACGTGCGGCGCCGGGCGATCATCGAAGGCCGCAAAGTGCTGGACAAATACGCCTGTCCTGCGTGCCACACGATTGAGCTCGAACGGTGGACGATCGAGTACGACCCGGCCACGTTTCCCGAGCCGCCAGCCACCGAGGACTATGCCTTTGTGCTCCCACGGGTTCCGGCCCAACTCTTGGCTCAGTCGCGCAAGACCGACCTCCGCGCCCTGGCCCAGGCCGAGCTGGTCGGCATGCCCCAATGCGATGCCCAAGGCCGGCCCGAGGAAACCGAGGACGACGAAGGCAACCCGGCGTATGCGTTCTTGTTGTGGGAGCCGGCGGCCATTGCGGGCAAGGTCTGGCCCGCCGGGGGCCCAGGCGTGCTGGTCGCGGAAAAACAGATCGTGCGCCGCCGGCCACCCTGGGGCGGCGACTTCGCCCGCTTGCTCTTTCCGGTAGTATTGAATGAGGCCCGATCCGCCGGCTCCACCGCCACGGTGCTGGAGGCGTGGGGTTGGGTCCCCCCCGCTTTGGTCCACGAAGGCCGCGCTGTGCAGCCCGCCTGGCTGCACGATTACCTGCTGGCCCCGTATACCATCCGGCCAGCGGTCGCCCTCCCCATGCCGCGTTACAACCTCTCGGCAGCGGAGGCGGCCAGGCTGGTGGACTACTTTGCGGCCCTGGCGGGGGCGGACTTCCCCTATGCCTCCGACCCGCGCACCGCCCAGGCGCGATGGGAGCAGCCGGACCCGGCCCGACTGGCCCGTTACGAACAAGCCATGCGCCTGGTCACCGACCGCACCACCTACTGCGCTAAATGCCATCTGGTGGGCGATTGGGGGCCGGGCGGCCAGAGCGCCACCGTGCTGGCCCCCAATCTCCAGCACGTCGCCCGGCGACTGCGGCCGGAATACGTCCGCCGCTGGCTAGCCAACCCCCGATCGGTCCTCCCCTACACCGCCATGCCTGTGAACTTCCCGCTGGACAAGACCATGGGCCAGGACCTGCTGCCCGGCAGCAGCCCACAGCAACTCGACGCCGTGCTGGACCTGTTGCTAGACTACGAAACATACCTCCGCAGCCGCGTCTCGGTCCGGGGCATGGTCGAGGGGATGCCGAAAAGCCCGGCAGGCGGACCGCAGCCACCGCCGAAGAAATAGGCACACGGGCCGCGCACCTTGGCCGCCGTGCAGACCTACGCAGGGACGGGGGGGTTTTGCCCCAATAGTCGCACAAGCGGCATCCCGCGGCGGAAACGCGGCCTGTAGCCGCGGCGAGCCGGCCGGTTAGTACCGGGGCACTTGAAAACGCCATTGATTTCGGGAGTTGAAGGATATGGGCAAGAGGTTCACGCGACGCGACCTGTTGGTTGCCTCGGCCGGGGCGACCGCCGGGCTGGCGACCGGACTGGCCGTCCCCCACGTGGTCATCGCCCAGAGCGACCAATGGGGCGATCTGGTGGGCCGGCTGGTGTACGACGGCAATCCGCCGGAGCGCAAAAAACTCAAGGTCGACAAGGACGTCGATTGCTGCGGCAAGTTCGATATCCGCGACGAGTCGTTGATGGTGGGCCCGGACCACGGCTTGGCCAACGTGTTCGTGTACCTGCGGTCCCGCAAGGTCCAGATTGCCCCGGAACTGGCCGAGTCGGCCCCCAAGCAGGTGGTGCTCGATAATCGCGACTGCATCTTCAAGCCGCACTGCATGGCCATCTGGTACCCGCAGCAGGAGTACGCGATCATCAACTCCGACCCCATCGCCCAGAACGTGGCTTTCTCGCCTTTGGGCGATACGCCCGCCAACATCATCCTGGCGCCGATCAAAGAGGGGCAGGACGATCCGAACACGCGGGCCACCTGGCGGTTCAACCGGGCACAGATCGTCCCGGTGCCCATCGCCTGCAACTACCACCCATGGGAAAGCGCGTTCGTGTTGCCCCGGGACAACCCGTATGTGGCCATCACCGCGATGGACGGCACCTTCCGCATCGCGAAACTCCCGGTGGGCACGTGGGAGTTCCAGGCGTGGCAAGAGCGGGTGGGATACCTGGACCTGCCGCAGTGGCCCAAGGGGCGGTTCGAGGTGGCCATCCGGCCGGGGGTCAACGACCTGGGCACCATCCGCGTCCCGGCAGCGCGATTCGAAAGGAAGTAGCCTTTGCGTTGGACGACCGCCATTGCAATGGCCGCCGGCCGATGCCGTAGGCCGTTCGGGCCCGGCCAGGCCGGGTACCGGGCCTTCGGCCACCTGGCCGCCCTGGCCCTGGGCTCGCTGTGCCTTGCCGGCTGCGTGGCCTACCAGCCCCCCCAGTTCGAGCTGAACCTGGAGGGCCGGCCCAAGGGGTCCGTATCGCGTGAGCAAGCCGAGGCGATTACCAAGATGCTCGAGCGGCTGTTCGGTACGCCGGACCAGCCGCGCGTGCCGGAAGGCAGCGGGCTGGATGCCGAACTGCTGGCGATGGCTGCCGGCCCGCCCACCGGCGACCCCCAGGGCGGCGTGCGCGGGCTGTTTCGCCGCCACTGCGCCACGTGCCACGGCATCTCGGGCGATGGGGCCGGCCCGACCGCCTTGGTGCTGGACCCCTCTCCCCGCGATTTCCGCCGGGGCATCTTCAAATACACATCCACCAAGGCGGGCATCAAGCCGCTCAAAAGCGACCTGCGGCGCACGCTGCTCCGCGGGGTGCCTGGCACGGCCATGCCGTCGTTCGCCCAGTTGGCCCCCCGCGAACTCGATGCCCTGGTCGAATACGTCAAATACCTCAGCATCCGGGGCGAGACCGAACTGTACCTCCTGGAACAGGTCGTCGACGAGGAAGTCCGCCTGCCGCTGGACAAAGACATGGTGCTGGACGAAGGCGTACTGCCGGTGGCCCGCGCATGGGATGCCCCGGAGCAGGACCCCGGACTGCGGATCGAGCCTGGGCCGCGCCCACCCATCGACACGCCCCAGCAGCTTGCCGACTCCATCGCCAAAGGCCGCGCCCTGTATGCCAGCAAAGAAGCCCAATGCGTCAAGTGCCACGGGCCCAACGGCGACGGCAAGGGCGAAGAAGAGGAGCTGTACGACGACTGGAACAAACCCAAAAAAGGCGTTACCCCCCAACAAACCGCGGAGTTGGCCCGCCGCTTCAAACTGCCGCTCCAGCGCCTCCGGCCGCGAGACTTCCGCCAGGGGACCTTCCGCGGCGGCATCGGCCCCCAAGGCCGGTATCTGTACGATCGTATCTACGCGGGCATCAAAGGCACGCCGATGCCCGGCCTGGGCCCCGGCCCCGGCTCCAAGGCCGTCATCCCCCCGGAAGATATCTGGCATATCGTGGACTATGTACTCTCGCTTTCGCGAAAGAATCCTTGAACGGACGGGTAGGATTGCGCGGCGCACGGGGAGCGCGGGCATCCTGCCCGCACCCTATGCGGCCGGGACGGCCACACCACAAGGCCACGTCCAAGCATGCTTGCCGGGCCCTGAGGCGGCCGGGACGGCCACACCACAAGGCCGCGTCCAAGCGTCCTTGCCGCTCCTTATGCGGCCGGGACGGCCACACCATAAAGCCGCAAGCACGAGCTGCCGGGTTCATGCCGGCGGTCCGACCGTGTGTGCAAAGCATGCACCCTAACGTTTGCTAAGCCCGGCCAGAATGCCCGATAGTCCTGCCACCACTGCCCAGCCGTTGCCGCCGCAGGCCCGCTTAAGGGGCCAAGGGGGGCCGCGCGCCTGGACTTGGACGCATGTCCTGGCCTGGGCGGCGGCCTGCGCCACCATGGCGCTTGTCGCGGTGGGCGGCTTGGTGACCACCTACGGGGCAGGGATGGCCGTCCCCGATTGGCCCAGCACTTTCGGCTACAATCTGTTCCTTTATCCCTTGGAAAGCTGGCTGGCGGTGTGGGACGTGTTTCTCGAGCACAGCCATCGGCTCTTGGGGGCCACCGTGGGGCTGTTGACCATCGCCTTGGCCGTGGCCTTGTGGTTGGGCGACCGCCGCCGCGGGATGAAGTGGCTGGGGTTGGCCGCGGTGGCCGGCGTCGTGCTTCAAGGGGTGCTGGGGGGATTGCGGGTGCTGGGCAACGAGGTCTTCTTGGCTAAGGTGCATGGGTGCACGGGGCCGGCGTTTTTCGCCCTGGCCGCCGCATTGGTCACCCTCACCGGCCCCCGCTGGCGGGCGCATGCGGGTACGGCGGGCAGCACACCCGCATTCCGCCGGGCTGCCTGGATGCTGGCCGGCTTGATCTACCTGCAAATCGTTCTGGGGGCCAACCTCCGGCACCAAGACCCCGAGGCCGGCGTGGGGGGATTCCGGCTGTGGGTGTGGCTGCACGTGATCGCCGCCGGCCTGCTCCTTGGCGCGGCGGTGGGGCTGCGCGTGTGGGCACGGTCGGCGGCCCGCCAGCCGGTGGTGGCCCGGCGGGCTGGCCTTTTGGCCCTCCTCCTCGTCCTGCAAGTGCTTTTGGGATTGGCCGCCTGGGTCGTGCGGTACGGTATCCCCTTCTGGTTTGCCCAGTGGATTTGGGACCTTCCGTACACGGTCGAGGCCCATAGCCCGCTCCAGGCCCTTGTGGTGACTGCGCACGTGGCGGTTGGATCGCTGGCCCTGGCCACGGCGGTAACGCTCGGCCTGTGGTCAGCCCCCAGGGCAGTGCAACCCGACTGAGAAAGCCCTCGATGAGCACCACTTTGCCCCACGCGGATATCCAAGAGACGCCCGCACCGGCACAACGGCCTGGACCTCCGGCAGGGCCGCCACGCCTTTCCGACTACTGGATGCTCCTGCGCCCGCGGATCCTGGGGATGGTGCTGTTTACGCTGGCGATGTCGGCGGTGCTGGCCGGGCCGCAGATGCCCGACGGGGCTACCTTGTTTTTCGGATTGCTTGGCTCGGCCGCGGTCATGGCCGGGGCAGTGGCCCTCAATCAGCGCCTGGAACACGCCACCGACGCCCGCATGCCCCGCACGGCGAGGCGGCCGGTACCCTCCGGCCGGATGACGCCCGCAGCCGCCGCCCGCTTCGGAATCCTGGCGAGCTTCATGGGATTCGTGGTGCTGGCTGCCACCACGCCCCCGGCCGTGGTCGCCCTGGCGCTGGCCAGTTGGGTGCTGTACGTGTGGGTGTACACGCCCATGAAGGTCCTCTCCGCCTGGCAGACCCCGGTGGGGGCCATCGCGGGCGCCATGCCCACCCTCATGGGCGCGGCTTTGGCCCAGGGCGCTGCCACCACCATGGGCCTGGCCCTGTTCGGCATCCTGTACCTCTGGCAGTTCCCCCATGCCATGGCCATCGCCTGGCTATACCGCCATGAGTTTTCCGCCGCGGGGCTGAAGGTGGCCACCGTGGTGGACCCCTCGGGCCGGACTGCCGGCTGGGTCGCCACGTTGGGAGGGCTGGCCCTGGTGCCCGTCAGCCTCCTTCCGGTGTTCTCGGGCCGGGCAGGCGCAGGATACGCTACTGCCGCGATCGTTTCGGGCGCCGCCTATCTGGCCATGGCCATCGGCTTCCAGCGGCATCCCAGCGACCACTGGGCCCGGCGCCTGTTGCGGGCCTCGGTGCTCTATCTGCCCGCCGTGCTCTTGGCCCTGCTCGTTGCCTCGCTCTTGAGGCAATAGACGTTAGGCGGCGTGCTTGCTGCCCGTGATGCGGCCGGGACGGCCACACCACAAAGCCGCAAGAACGAGCTGCCGAGTTCATGCCCGCGGTGTTAGCACGGCCCTGACGAACTTCCGGCTTTATGTCGGTGGTCTCCGAACAAAAAACCAGCCCCCGTGCGTCATTTGCCCGCCTGCGGCCGTAATCAAACCTTAGCGCCACCTGCATCAAAATTTTGCGCAACCCAAGCGCTGTGCTCAACAAGCTCCGCGACAATCGTAGGCGAACAGGGTGGCCCAAAGAACCAACAGGGCGAAGGACGATGGCCCACCCCAGGGCCTCGGCAACCCCTCCTCGATTCTCGCTTACGGAGCTTTGCCATGTCCCGGCAATGGTTTTTCGGCCGGAGCGTTTGGGCCCGATCGGGCATGACGCTGGTGGAACTGTTGGTGGTGATGGTCATCATCGCGGTCTTGGTGGCGATGCTCATGCCGGCGGTCAATTCCGCCCGCGAGTCGGGCCGCCAGACGGCTTGCCAGAACAATCTGCGGCAATTCGGCCTGGGGATGGCGTCGCATGTGGCTCGGCGCGGCACCTATTGTACCGGGGCCTTCGACTGGCGGCGCGACGGCTGCGTTACCGAGGTCGGCTGGGTAGCCGACCTGGTGCAAAGCGGCACGCCGGTGGGCAAGATGCTCTGCCCCTCGAACCCCGCACGCATCGCCCTGGGCTTCAACGACCTGCTGTCGATGCCGTGGGATGTGGATTCCTGCGTGGCCGACCGCCGCGGTTCTCCGCCGCAGCTTCTGCCCGACGGCTCGCGGAGCATCAACCCCTGCCGCTTCCTGGCCGAGGGAGACCCCGCCGGCGGCACCCCGCCACCGGCCGGCGAAGACCGGCGGCGGTATGTCGAGCAAGAGATTCTCGGCAAGCATTTCAACACCAATTACACGGCAAGCTGGTTCCTGGTCCGCAGCGGCGTGGTGCTCGATGCTAGCGGCAACCTGGCCAGCCGCGTTGCCGGGTGCCCGCCATCGTTGCTTTCGCGGTCCAGCACGCTGGGGCCGCTCAACGCGGCCATGATCGACGCCGGACCTGCGCCATCGAGCATGGTGCCCATCCTGGCCGACGGGGCCCCGGCAGGCCAACTGGAAGCCGAGTTGGGCGATCAGAGCGCGGGTGCCCCCGCGGTGCTCCCGTTCACCCGGGGCCCGGTCCAGACCGCCACCCTGGAACCGCCCCCGCCGTTTCCCAGCGGCACGCCGCGTTCGGTGTGGTGGCCGGTGTGGAACGCCACCTTGCAGGATTACCGCGGTTTCGCCCCGGTGCACCGCAACACCTGCAATGTGCTGTTTGCCGACGGGAGTGTGCGGGCAGTGGCCGACGCGAACCGCGACGGCCAGCTCAACAACGGCTTCCCCGCCAGCCCCACCAGCGGCTTCGCCGATAGCGCGGTGGAACTGCCGGCCGAGGAGGTTATCAGCCGCTGGACCCTGCGAGGCCGCTGAATGGACCGCATGGTGGGCGCTTTGGACTGGCGAAAAAACCGTGGGCGCAGCCGACCAGCCTGTAGGAGGCATTGAAACCGAAAGGAGGTGTGCGGGCATCACACAAATCCGGTTCGCTCGTTTTCCGACATGCTGCCGCAAAGGCGCCGCTGCGCTCGATTCCGGCAAGCGCAGCAAGTCAACATGTGGCCTTCGCCCCGCCTTCCGTGGCGCAGCAAGGCCGCACGGATGCCGGTCGTGCCGAATGTGGGCATGGCCCTAGCGGACGGAAACGACTCGTTGTTTGGTTTCCCGCGTTTTCGGTGGAGAGAGTGAACATGAAGAAGCGTGGTTTTACTCTGATCGAGATGCTGGTGGTGATCACCATCATCGCCATTCTGGCGGCGCTGTTGCTGCCGGCCTTGAGCCGGGCACGCGAGGCGGCGCGGAACTCGGCCTGCAAGAACAACCTGCGGCAGATCGGGATCGGCATGCACCTGTTTGCCGACCGCGACCCGCAAACCCGCTACTGCACCGGCCCGTTCGATTACCGGCGCGACGGGTGCCCGGATACCTGGGGCTGGGTGGCCGACCTGGTCAACACAGGGGCTGCCCGGGTGGGCGAGATGCTCTGCCCCACCAATCCGCTGCGGGCCCCGGAGAAGTATAACGAGCTGTTGGGCAACGACACGTCCGCCGCCAAGGATGGCTGCGCGCCGGTCCGCCTGACGCAGGGAGCTTGCGGGGTGGGCGGGGGAGACGGTTTCGACCTCACGGCAGCGAACACCCCTGAGCGGGCCGATTACGTCGTCCGCGCCTTCTGGGAGAAGGGCTACAACACGAACTACGCTGCAAGCTGGTACCTGGCGCGAAGCGGGTTGAAGTACACATTCGACCCTACGACAAAGGAGCTGTATTCGCTCAACGTGTCGGGCCAGGGCCGCAAGGGCCTGAGCACCACCGATGGCCCCCTGACCCGCCGCGTGGTGGAAAACTCGCGGGTGCCCAGTTCCAACATCCCGCTGTTGGGCGATGCCGGGCCGGGCGACCCCACCGAGGCCATCCTGGCGGTCACCCTGGCGAAATCCCCGACGACCAGGACGCCTGCTTTCAATGCCAGCGGCGACCAGGAGACGGCCACCTATCTGGAGGCCGGCCAGCGCCTAAGCGAGGTGATGAACGACGGCCCCTCGGCCTTCAACACCTCGAATAACACCATCGACTTCATGGGGCCCAGCGTCCGGCTGTCGCCGCAAGTCAACTGCGAAAACAGTTTAGGCGGCTGCCCGCCGGCCGGCGGCGCCGACCCCAATACCGCGGGTTACGCGGGGTCCTGGCTCCAGGATACGCGCGATTGGTACGCGGTACACGGCTCGGGCAAGCAGCTTACCTGCAACATCCTCATGGCCGATGGCGGCGTCAAGGAGTTCGCCGACCTGAACGGCGACCGCTATCTGAATCCGGGCTTCCCGGTGCCCGCCGGGCTGAGTGATGACCAGTACGCCCGGATTGGCTACCGGGACGCGACGGTGGAGTTGCACCCGGCGGAGATTTTCAGCGGGATTTTTCTCAAATCGGACGTGACCAAGGTGGCCGACTTCGAGTAAGGACGCATCACCCCCCTGTTTGACGGCCGCACCTGCCTGTTGGCCGGCGCGGCCGGTCACCCCCCGTGCCGGCCGGCGCACTGCGCCCGGCCGGTCTTTTTTTGGGAACGAAGACGTATCCCGTTTCCGGCCCGTTTCGTGCCGGCAAGCCGCGGCCCCCCCGACCCGGCGGCACGGCCCGCCGGTTATCCTTGCGCGATTCTAGCGCTTTGCTCAACGGCCGCTAATCTTTCCCGGCTACGATAAGCGGGACAAGGGCAGACGGGAGCAAAGCCGCGGATTGCTGTTTTGCACGGGTGGGTCCGATGCTAAAGATTCCCAAGCACTCCGGGGCGCTGTGGCTGGCAATGGCCGGCCTGTGCGCCGGCCTGTTGTTGGCGGCTTGCGGCGGATGCGGCGGGTGTCGCTCGGGCCCGGACCCGTATGCGCCCTGGGGCGGGATGTCCAAAGAAGAGTGGCTCAAACAGCGCGAAGAGCGGCTAAGAAAGGAACGCGAGGAAGAGGCGCGGCTCAAAGCGGCCGACGAGGAAGCCAAGCGCAAGGCCCGCCAGCAGGCCGAGGCCCGGCGCAAAGCGGCGCAAGCCAAGGCGGGCGATACGGCACGCCAGCCCACGCAAGGAGAGGCTCACGGGCCCCGCGTTCCGCAGGACGTCGCCACCTGGACCGACGAGCAGTGCATCCTGGCACGCGATGCTCAAGATCCGCGATTGGTGCAGGCCATCGCGTGGCGGGGCCGGACCAAAAGAGGCGATCCCAACGAAGCCAAGTTTCTGCTTGCCCTCTTGGAGCGGCCCAGAAATGCCGCAGACGCTGCACAAGGGCGCTTTGGGGGTGAAATGCGGAACGATCGCCGCGCTTTATTGGGGGCGGTCGTCGAGGCGCTGGTGGCCAACGGGACCGCCGAGGCCCAGGCAGGGCTGGAGGCCCTCTTGGCCGGCCAAGGGGTGGTGGCCGAAGAGGCCGGACAGGCCTGCCAGGCGGTCGTGCAGGCGCTGGTAGGGGACCTGACGGCCCAGAATCGCACGCTGTTGGCTCGTGTGCTGGTGGAACCCCAGCGGTACTGCCCGCCCACACGTCGCGAACTGGCGCCGGACCAACTCCAGCAGACGGCCCTGAGCGTGGTCCGGCGCCTGGACGATCGGGCACTGCGGACCCTGGTGGCCGAGGAATTGCTGCGGCCCCAAGTCTCCCTGGCATCCCGCCGCGTGGTCGGCGCCTGGTTGCTGGCGCCCGAGCCGGCCAATGCCGAAGCCCAGGCGATTCTATACGCCGCGGATTACGTTCCTCCGGAGCTGGCAAGCCGGATCGAACGCCAATTGGCGGCCGCAGGGACCTGGGCAGTGTGGCGGCTTCTGGGCGTGGAGCATGTGGGCCAGGCCGAAGCGCCGTCGGTCGCCGGGCAGCCGGTTTCTCCGGTGGACCCGGAAGTCTTACGAACCCTTGCCGGGCACCTGTGGAGCCGCCCATGGGCGCGGGTGCTGGCGGTGCGGCTTGGTTCCGCGAACTCGTTGGCCGAGGGGGCGGACCTGGTGGCGCTGGCCAGTACCGTTCCTCGGCAGGAGACACGGGAGGCATTGCAGCGTACCCTGCGCCGTTTTTGGAGTGAGGGGCCGGAGGCGCTTCGCAAAGCCGGTCTGGGGACGGCAGTCGTTCCGGAGATTGGCTTCTTGGCGGTGCTGGATCGAGCTGGGGCGGCACTGCGCGATACGCGCCAGGCGCGGGGGGTGGTGCCGGTTCGAGGTCTCAGGGAGGCCCAAGCCGGCAAGGGGGCACCGGGCCGGGCCGCGCCGCAGGTCGAAGACCAGTGGCGCACCATGCAACTGGAGGTGATGCGCCGTTGCGTGGCCCAGTTGCGCGAGGCGGCCCGGGTGGCTGCGCTGCGCACCGCCGACAACGCATCCCGCGAGGCAGCCGCGGTGCAGTCGCCGCCGCCGTTTCCGGGGGCAATGCCGATTCTGTCTTTAGAGCATCGCCTGATCGTTCCACGCCCGAAGCGCGCCAGCCCTGTCCGGGCGGATGTTCCTGAGCCTTCCTGGCCGGAGCCAGAGGAAATCGCCTATGCCCGTTTCCAGGCTAGAGGTTCTCTGGAGCGGGTGGTGAGCCATTACCGGCGGTACATGGGGGCCAAAGCGGAGGTCTGGGCGGCTGGGGGCGATGTCGTGCTTTCTCGCTTTGCCGGGGGAGAGGAACCGTCCGACTGGCAGTGGGAGGGGGTGCTGGTTTCCGCTGCCGCAGAGGGCCAGTTACGCCCCGATCGCCTACAAGAGATCACGATCGAAACGGTGAGCCTGCGGCACCATGGGCCGCAGCCGCCCCCAGATGAGGAGAAAAATCCATGAGTTACCCTTTGCGACCGCTACGCTATTGGTGGATTCCCCTTCTGGCCGTGAGTGCCGGTGTGGGGTTATGGTTTTCTGGGCGATTGGTGGTAGGCCAATGGAAGACCCCGGGGAGGGGGCCGAGGGAGTCGGCGCAGCAGGCAGCGTCCGAGGTAGCGTCCCCGGTGCCCCGCGTGGCCATCGAGAAGACGGAACACAACTTCGGCCATGTGAACCCGTCGGAAACCTGCGAGTACGAGTTCGTGGTGCGGAACGTCGGGGATGCGCCTTTGCACCTGGCGCGCGGGGGGACGACGTGCCATTGCACCATGAGCGAACTGCCGGCGCAACCGGTGCCGCCTGGCGGCCAGGCATCGATCCGTGTGCGCTCGAAAACGGGGCAGCAGCACGGACATTTCTCCCACGTGGCCAAGGTTTTCACGAATGATCCGGCCTGCGGGGTGCTGCATTTGAAGATTACGGGCACGGTGCTGTCTCGGCTGGCTGCGGACCCAGCCCAGGTGGTGTTTGGCAAGGTGCGTGCGGGAGAGGAGGCCACGGCCGAGTTTACGGTGTATTCTCAGACCTGGAGGGCCTTCGATCTGGTGGCGATCAGCGCTTCGCACCCGGCCATGCAATGGGACGTGGTTCCGGCCGATGCCGAAACGCTCGGCCGCCTCAAAGCCCTCGCGGGGTACCGCATTCGCCTGGCGATGCCTGGGGAGGCGCCG
>JBBIQF010000115.1:1127-16399 GCA_037442445.1 Planctomycetaceae bacterium | reverse complement strand
TGGCTGCCGGAGCGGCTGCCGGGGCACCCAGGCTCGGCCCGGCAATCGGCTCGGCTGCCAAGGCCGCCTGGACTTCGCCCTTGTT
Organism: Planctomycetaceae bacterium; assembly: GCA_037442445.1. Taxonomy (GTDB): domain Bacteria; phylum Planctomycetota; class Planctomycetia; order Pirellulales; family Thermoguttaceae; genus JANLFZ01. The sequence goes on along the minus strand of JBBIQF010000115.1, from coordinate 16,314 downwards.
GGCGGATTGATGGTGGACTTCGCCCTTGTCCGCCGGCTGATACGGCAGCCACTTGAGCTGACTGCCCCGGACTCCTGTGGAATAGACCACCTGCTGCACAGGATACTTGCCACCCCCCTGTAGGCTGCGGGCTTCGCACGCACATGGCCCACCATCGTGTAGGGGGCGCGCTTCGCACGCACGCACCCCGGTGGAATAGACGGCTTGCTGCACCGCCTGTTCGCCCGCCCAGGCCATTTTGGCCGTCAGGCCAGCGACCACCGCCAGCGCCAGAGTGATGGGCCAGCCACCGCGCTGCCGGCCCATGGCCGGCGCGACGGCCCCCCGCCGGCTACAACAAGTTGTTTTCTTCTCCGGCGTACTCGCGGCTGTAATTGGGCGCTTCCTGCGTAATAGCGATGTCATGGGGGTGGCTCTCCCGCACACTAGCTGGCGAAACCTGGAGGAACCGCGTTTCCGTCCGCAATTCCTCGATGGTTCGTGTTCCACAGTACCCCATCCCGGCCCGTAATCCGCCGACAAGCTGGTACACGAAGGGCCCCAGGTGGCCCTTGTAGGGCACACGGCCTTCGACTCCTTCGGCAACGAGTTTTTCGGGCCGGCTGGACGACCCCTGCCGATACCGCTCGCCCGACCCCTGCACCATGGCCCCCAGCGACCCCATGCCGCGGTATGCCTTGAACACCCGGCCGCGGTACAGGATCCGCTCGCCGGGGCTCTCTTCCAATCCGGCAAACAGGCCGCCGATCATCACGCAATGGGCGCCGGCGGCGATGGCTTTGGTGATGTCGCCCGAGTAGCGTATCCCTCCATCGGCGATGATAGGGGTTTGGGTATCTTTGGCGGCTTGGGCAGCTTGGTAAATGGCGGTGATTTGGGGGACACCGACTCCGGAAATCACGCGCGTTGTGCAGATCGAACCCGGGCCGATGCCCACCTTGACGGCATCGGCACCCGCCTCGATGAGGGCCTTGCAGCCTTCGGCGGTGGCAACATTGCCCGCCACCACCTCGATATCCCATTGTCGTTTGATCTCGCGCACCGTTTCCAGCACATTGGCCGAATGCCCGTGGGCGCTATCGACCACCAGCACATCAACTCCTTTGGCGATCAGGCGTTCGGCGCGCTCGTAGTCATGCACCCCTACGGCTGCCCCCACCCGGAGCCGGCCCAGCGCGTCCTTGCACGCATTGGGATAGCTCCGCATCATGTCGATGTCTTTGATGGTGATGAGTCCCGTCAACCTGAAGTTTTCGTCAACCAGTAGCAGCTTCTCCACCTTTTTTTCCATCAAGATCTTCTCAGCCTCGGCCAGCGTCACCGTCCCCGTGGCCGTCACCAGATGATCCTTCGTCATCACGTCGGCCACGCGGAGCCCCCAGTTGGCCAGGAATCGCAAGTCGCGCCGGGTGACAATCCCCACCAGCCGGCCATCCGACTGCACGATGGGCACTCCCGAAACCTTGTACTGGTCCATCAACTGCCGGGCCTGCTCCACCGTGGCGTCCGGCGGCAGCGTGGCCGGGTTCAAGATGATGCCGTTGGCACTCCGCTTGACTTTCTCGACCTCTTCCGTCTGCCGGGTGATCGACAGGTTCTTGTGGATGACCCCCAGACCCCCTTCTTGGGCTAAAGCGATGGCCATGGCGCTTTCGGTAACCGTATCCATCGGCGAGCTGAGAATGGGGATGTTCAGCCGAATGCGCCGCGTCAACTGGGTGCTGACATCCACCTCCGAGGGGACCACCGCGCTGTAGCGGGGCTCCAACAACACGTCGTCGAACGTGACGGCGTGATACGCGAACTTCTCGTGCATGGCGGGCGGAATCCTTCGCTCAGGACTCGGTTCGGGAATCCTGCATTATCGGCCTTGGCCGCCAGATTGCAAATCCGCAGCGCGGGCAATGACCAATGACGAATGTCGAATGACGAATGTCGAATGTCGAATGACCATGACCAAGCACCAATGACCAACGACCGAACGCGGAGCGCCACGGAGCCGCGACCGCCAGGGAGCGGCCAGGGGAGAGCACGGAGCACGGAGCAGGGAGCAGGGAGCACGGAGCAAGAAGGAACGAGGCGCCGGGTTCATCCCGGCGGGGCCAGCGGTACCCAAACAGCTTCGCCCGTCACCATTGGTCATTGGGATTTGGTCATTGGTCATTCGACATTTGGCTTTCGACATTCGTCATTTGCCGACTAGTCGGGTACCGGTGGCCCGGCTGAAATGACCCCGGCGGCTCCTCCTTGGGGCCTCCCTGCTCCCTGCTCCCCGCTCCGTGCTCCCTGCTCCTTGCTCCGTGCTCCGCCCCGGCCGCTTGGGGGCTGACCGCGCAGGCAAGGAATTTCCTCCAGGAATAACAAAAACTGGGCTGTGGAAGAACGCCGGGCGCCGGGGTTCTAAGTATTGAGGGGCTGAAGCGCCGGGCGTGCGCTTGGGGGGGAGCCGCTATCCTCGCCACCGTGCATCCTCCGGCCCTTAGCGGGGCAGAGCCGGAACCGACAAGAGGCCTCAGTGATGGACCCGGCGGAAGTCTCCGGCGGTATCGCCGCAGTATATATCCTCGGGTTCGCCGGTTCGCTGGCAGCCCTGGCGTTCTTATGGCTGGAGTATCGCCGCCGCTTTCGGTGGTCGGCGGTGGCTAGCGCTGCGCTTTGCGCACTTTGGTTGGCCGCTGCCTTGGGCGCATGGTGGTGGGGGCTGGCCAGGCTGGCATGGGCGGCCTGTCTGGTGCTGGCAGGCGCCTGCGGTGTGGCTTCGCTGTTGCACTGGCCGCTAGCCCGAAATGTACTTGCTTGGCTGGCCCGACCCCGGACCGTGTGGATCCTGATGCTCGTGGCCGCCCCCGCCTCGGCCTCGCTTCTGGCATGGCGTTTGAATCGGCCGGAAACCCCTCCACTAGACCCACTCGTTCTCCCCATGGAGCGGAAGGAGCTGGAGCAGGTCCACGTGGCCACCGATCGCGGCCGGCTCCTGCCGGTGTTCAACCTCGTCGTACCCGACACGACCGAGGAGTATGAGCAAACCTATCTGGCCGAGCGCCATTTCTCGTGGCGGATCATCCGCACGGGCGACCCAGACCCCACCTACAACTGCCACGGATGGGTCTTTACGGCAGGCCGATTCGCCTTGCGCTCCGAGGATGTCGAGCTGATCCTCGAAGACAATCAGTACACCAGGGTCGATCGGCCGCAACCGGGCGACGTGATCGTTTACCGCGACGACCAGGGCCGCATCTTGCACACCGGCTTGGTGCGGTCGGTCATTGGCAACGAGATCGTGCTCATCGAGAGCAAATGGGGTCCATTGGGGCGATTCCTTCATGGCCCGGAAGACCAGCCATGGGGCGACAACTACGCCTACTACCGCAGCCCGCGCCCAGGGCATCTGCTGGCGGTCATCGAGGGGCCGCTGCCGCCGGAAAGTGCCCTGGCAGAAAGGAGTTCGGATGCTGCAAGCGCTTCGGCACACTAGGCTGTCAGCCTTCCGGCTGGCCGCTGCCGTAGGGCTTGCCGGGATTCTCGGCGCGGTGGGCGGATTTTGGCTAGCGGGCCATACGGACACAAGCAGGCGCTGGATCTGTATGCCCGGGACGCCGCTACCCGAGCTGACGCTTCCCCGGCTATGGGCCTTGCCGCATCCGGGCAAAGGGGCAAGCGGCGGCGACCGGGGCCAGCTCGCCGCGCCGGGTGCGCTTCCTCGCGTTCGCCTGCGCTCGTTCCAAGGCCGCAAGGTCGTGTGCCTGTTCATGTCGAGCTTTACGTGACCATTCTTTGTCGCTTCGGCCGAAAAGGTCGAAGCCTTGTACGCGTCGTACAAGGATGATCCGCGGGTGGTCATGTTCCTGATTTACGGGCAGGAGTCGCACCCGGTGGGGGCGCCGGGTGGCAGGGGAGGATCCCAGGGGGGCGAGCGTCTTTCGCCAGAAAAACCTTTCGTGTTGGGCGACGCCCACCGCAACCTGGCCCAGCGGGCCGAGGCCGCGCGCCAATGTGTCGCACGCTTGGGCCTCTCGGTCCCGATACTGCTCGACACTATGGATGGCCAGGCCGCCCGGGCACTGGGCTGCCGCTTTGGTGTGACGGTCATTGCCGACCAGAACGGCAACATCGTGTACTACCAAGAAGGGGCAAACGGCATCGACCCGGCCGGGGCCGACCGGGTGCTGCAACAGCTCTTGCAACGGCAATAGACCAACCCGCCACTCCGATCCACCCACGACCCGTGTGGACAAAACCGCTGCGCAACGATTGACATCCCCGGGGGAGCTGTCGTGGCCTCGAAGGCCAATGATTAGCTAAGCAGTGGAGTCGTATTTTTTCCGCACCGGGCCGATCTGGCCGGGTGCCCAGCGGGTCCGTATTCCTTTCTATAGAGGCCATCGATCTCGGTTGCCGGACGGGGATTGACCGCCCGGGGCAAGCGAGGGTTTCTCCTGCGCCCCGGCCGGCAAACGGCATCCGCAGAGCGTAGGGCCGAGCGGTACTTTTCGGTCTCGGGGGTGTTGCGATGCAACGGCACAATCTCAGCCGGCCGCGCTGGGCCGCGCGGCACAAGACGTTTGGGGCGGATTGGGCCGGTCTGCTCGGGCAAAGAGAGCCGGCGGCCGAGGGCCGGCCAGCGGCGCACCGAACTCGGTGGCGGAGCATCGTCTTCTGGACAGCGGTGGTGGGGTTGGCGATTTCCGAAGCGCTGCTGGCAGCCGAGCAGCGCATCGCGGGCAACCGGCCCCCGCCGGCCATTCTGGTTGCACCCGGACCCGGCGGCGTGGCGATTTCGTCGGACGACCCGCAAGCCTTGGAACAATTTGCAGAGCTTTTCGCGGCGCTGGCGTCCATCCGTTCCAACACCAAAGAAGAGACCGTGGTGTTCTACCTCAAACACGCCAAGGCCGCCGCGGTTGCCGAAATCCTGGAGGCCGTTTTGAGCGGGGGTTCGCTGGCCGAGGAACCGCAACCGGGTTTTGCCCCGTTCTTTGGCGGCTTCGGGCCCCCGGGCAGGGGAGGTTTTGGGCCGGGCGGGCCTTTCGGCGGGCCGATGGGGTTCGGCTCGCGCTTCGGCCGCGGCGGCGACACGGGCTTTGGCCCGCCAACCGGTGCCTCCCAAGGCCCGGAAGGCCGAACGCCGCCAGCCAGCCGCAGTGCCGCCCGGCAGCGCCCCGCCACGTCCAGCCAGACCGGTTCCGGCGTGCGCATCACTCCCGACGCACGCCTCAATGCCCTGATCGTCCAGGCCAAGCCCGGCGATATGGATATCATCGAAGAGCTGCTGAAGATCCTGGATCAGCAAGGCACGCCGGAGGTCGTGGCCGCCGAGCCTCGGCCACGCCTCGTTCCTGTGCGGCATGTTCCGGTCCAATCGGTGCTCGCCGTGCTCCGGCAGGTCTATCAAGACCGGCTGACCAACGCCGGAGCCGGCCCCAACTCCGGCGCAAGGGGCGGCCCTGACCAGGCCCCCGGGATGCAAGGACCGGCCGGTCCCGGCTCGCCTGGTTTCCCCCAAGCGCCGGGCGGACCAGGCGCGGGGCCAGCCCAGTTCTTCCAGCAATTGGCGATGGCCGCAGGCAGTGCCGGCCGTCGAGGCCGGGCAGCCCCTGGTACCGAGGAACTCCCCAAGATGGCCCTCAGCGCCGACACCCGGAGCAACTCGCTGGTGGTGGTGGCTCCGGACCGGTTGTTCGAAGAAGTCCGGGACCTGGTGCGGCAGCTCGATCGCCCTGGCACCGACGACGCCGCGGCCATCCTGGTGCTGGCCTTGCGGAACGGCAAGTCGGAACTGGTCCGCCGTGCCTTGCCGGCGTTCATGGGCGACCGGGTGCGGGTGGGCCAGGTTGCCGCTTCGCCCAGCGCCAATGGAAGAACGATGGGGGGTGGTCCAGCCGGGGCGCGGCGACCAGGCGTTGCCCGCGGCGAGCAGCCCGCAAGGCCGCAGGTGCCGGGCGCGGGCGGTTCCTTCACCCCCGCGGCAGGAGCGCCGCCAGGCCCGTCGCCGACACCCGGCCCCAGCAGTCCAGCCGAAGTTGGAGGTCAAGACCGCTTCGGCCGCCGCGGCACCGGCGGACCGCCAGGGCCTGGCGCTGCTCCGTTTTCCGGCGGGATGGGGCCTGGGGGCAGCCCCCGTGGGGCACCTTTCGGTCCGGAAGGCCCGCCACAACCACCGGGCGAATTGCCGTTCCGCGGTGCGTTTGCGCCTGGCGAAGGGGCGCCGCCGGCGTTGGAACCCGGTCCGGCGGTGCCGCCGCCCGGCCCAGCGCCGTAAGGTGGCGATTCGGAGCGCTGCCCCAACGGGCCGGCTATCGGTTGGACTCGCGTGCGGAGACAACTTCAAAGCCGATCGCCGGCAACAGGCCCAGCGACTGCCGGGCGGTGCTCAGCCGCCGGTCTTCCTTGCCCACGTAAGTATATTCCCGAGAGACCATAAGCAGCAGATTGCCTTTCAAGCCAGCTTTGGCTTTCTCGGCATCGCACTTGACGGGGAGGATCAGGGCGGGGCTCAAGCCCACGGGCTGGGGTTCTTGGAGGGTGATGCCTGGGGGTGGCTGGCTCAGTTCGAACCGGAACTCCCGGGGATGGTAGCCCTGATCGACCAGGAAGCGAATCTGGCCGGTTCCGCCCGCGGGGATTTTCACAATGCGGTCCGGCGAGGCCAGCGGCGGCTTGCTCCCCGGCTGGCCGGCCACAAAGATGGTCCAATCTTTCGTGGGCACGACGTGCTGGTAGATGAAGGCCTGCATCCATTCCTCGGCGGGCAGGGCAGGGCGCGAAATCATCCGGCCCCGCACCACGGCGTGCCCCACCAGTTGCAGCACCAGGGGTTCCTTGGGGGCATTGGAGGGGACGGACAAGGTCAGGCGCACCTTGTTCTGGCCGCGGGGAACCCAAGCCCCACCCAGCGAAAAACCGGCCGGTGCCCCTTCCAGGCTAAGCGCGATGTCGTCGTCGAAACCATCCTTGCGCATGGCATAGACGGTGATGGGCACGCAGGTGCCGGGCTGGGCGGTCACGCTGGAAGGCACGACGCGGAGGTCGAAGTCGGGGCGTGGCGGCCGGATGTACAGCCGGTAGGCGAAGTCCGGTCCGCCCCGGCCTTGCGCGTCGCCCAGCCAAAGGTAATAGGCGCCCTGGATATTGGTCAGCAGCCGCGAGTCGGCGTGGTGGGTGATCAGGGGCCAGCTCTTGTCTTCGAAGTCGTCGTTGTAGGCCAGGACCCGGCCCCGGCCGTCCCTCAGCCGGATCACCGAATCCAACGGCGAGTAGAGGCGGCGGGCGTACACCTCGGCCACGATCATCCCTGAGGCCTCGAACTGGAATAGGTCCACGTCGCCGGGGCGCTCGATGCGGCCGTTGATCACGATCGGAGGCCGGACCCTTTGGGCGGTCTCCGGCGTGTCGTTGGCGTCTTTCTTCTCGAACGTTTCGGGGAGCACATCGACCATGAACCCGACGCGGTTGGAGACGATATCATCCTTCTCGACGAATACGGGGCGGAACATGCGCCCCAGGTAGAACGAGGGTTCCATGTGCAGCGACTCGACCGGCAGGTTCCAGCCCAGCACCTGCACGTTGCACCCGGTCCCTACGCGCCCGCCCAGGGGAAATAGCCCGGTGATGTAAGGAATCTGGCCCAGCGAGATGCGGTAGGTGAAATCCTCGCGGCCCCGGTAGATCGAGTCGTGCACCTCCAGCACGTAGGTGCCATCCTTGGGGACCTCGTAGTACAGCACGGGGTCGTGGCGGAAGCCCAGCGAGTCGGCAAAGGCCACCTCTTGGCCCTGCTCGTCGTACAGGTGCAACACGGCCTGGAACCAGCCCGGTACAGCATCGGCCAGATAGGGTATCAACTCGCGGGCCGCGCAGTGGGCCACCAATCGGGTGCCTTTCTTGGCCTGGAAGGCGAAGCGGTCCACGTCGCCGGGCATGATCTGGCCGTTGATGACCACAGGCATCTCGATCTTCACGGCGGGGTGGGGCGAGGTGTCGTTGGGCTCCTGCTCGCGGGTTTCGGGCCATTGCCCCACCCAGAAGCACAAGGGCCTGGACATGGCCGTGGGAGCCAGTAGCCGGAGTTCCCGGTCGCCGACCGCCGCGTCCGGCGCGATTTGGACCTGGAGGGTCAGTTCTTCTTCGATCTGCGGATTGGGCTGGCGTTTGGGGTCGGCCTGGCGCTTCTCGTAGATGGCCATTTCCCGGAGTTGCTCTTCGGTAATGCCGGCGGCCTTGATGGCCATCTCGCGCGTGACCTTGCCCGGCCCGTGCGTCTTTTCCAGCTCCTCCTGCGTGTTGCGGATTTTCATGTTCAGGGCGTTGTACTCGCCGGCCGTCATGGGGCGGTACCACCGCAGCACTTTGGTCTGGATGCCCCCGCCGGACATGAACGCCCGATTGACCTCCTTGAGGTGCTGGCCGCCCACGATCACCTCGAAAGTCGTTCCGCGGCGGCCGCCGCCGGGATACACATAGCCGGCGTGGGGCCCGGCAGACACACCTTGTGCGGCAACCGGCACGCCCGATGCCAAAAGCACCATCGCGACCAGAATCACCACCGCCGCTTTCCGCGGCAGAGGCCAAACCACCGGCGCAAGACGCGTGTGGCCAAACGGAGTCATGGCTGGTGTGGCGGTCTCCAAACAGTCCAGATCGGGCGGGGACCTTGTGCGTTCGTTGCGGTCTGGGCCCTTGCGCACCGCTGCCGGTGCGCGGGAAAATTGGGTTTACATGATTTCCTTGAGCCGGCCGGCCAGTTTCAGGCCCTCTTCGGGGCTTGGGGTGGCCTTGACGACCTCGTTCATCGGGTGGGGCAGATTGGCGTCGGGGTCGATACCCAAGAGTTCGTAGATGCTGCCGATCAGATCGCCGGGATAGACGGGCCGGTCCCGGACGTTTTCGCCCCGCGCGTCCGAGGCGCCCACCACCTGCCCGCCCTTGAAACCGCCCCCCGCCACCAGCACCGACAACACGGCGCCGTGATGGTGCCGGCCGCCGTTCCAGGGGGCCTCCCAGGCCACTTTGGGCGTCCGGCCGAACTCCCCGCAGCACCAGACGATCGTGGACTCCAGCAGGCCGCGGTCGGCCAGATCGGCCAGAAGCGTGGCCAGCCCCTTATCCAGATTGGGGAGCAGCCGGCGCATGGCCGGGAAATGCTCTTTGTGCGTGTCCCAGGCGAACTGGTTGATGGTGACGTACTTGACCCCTTTTTCGATGAGGCGGCGTGCCACCAGGCACGACTGGCCGAAGGTGTTCCGCCCGTACCGCGTGCGCAACTCCTCTTTCTCCGTGGACAGGTCGAACACCTTGCCGGCATCGCCGATGATGAGGTCGTAGGCGGCCTTTTCCGCCTCCTTGGCTGCGGCGATCTGGGGGTCATCGGCCAGGGCCATGGCCAGGGCATCGGCCCGCTGGAGTTCGTCGCGGCGCCGCCGCTGCTGGTCGTCGGTCAAGTCCGGCGCGATGATCCCTTCCACCGTGAAGCGGTAGGCGTTCGGGTCGCCGCCGGTGGCGAAGGGCTTGTACTTGATCCCCATGAAACCGGCTTCGGAGAACCGGCCCTGCGGCTGCGTGAGCACGATGTAGGGCGGGATGAGGCTTTGCGACCCCTCCTGAAACCCCTTGAAGGCCGTCACCACCGCGCCGACCGCCGGGTAAACCAGCCGGCCGCCCGGCATACGCCCCGTCTGCACCATGTACGAAGCCGTCTCGTGCCCGTTTTGGCCGTGCGTCATGCTGCGGATGATGGAGTACTTGTCGGCCAGTTTGGCCAGCTCGGGCAGCAATTCGCCGATGCGGATGCCCTTGACATTCGTTTCGATGGGTCGGTTCAGGGGCCCGGTGTAATCGCTGCCCGCATCGGGTTTGGGATCGAAAGTATCGGTATGTGCCGGCCCGCCGGAAAGCCATATCTGGATGACCGCTTTGGCCTTGGCCTGGCGCGTGCGGGGGGCCGGCTCCGGGGCGGGTTGGGGTTTTTGCGGCCCGGAACGCTTGGCCGCGGCTGCATACAACCGCTCGCCCAGGAGGAGCCCGGCCAAAGCCAGCGCCCCCTGCCCCAGCACCTGCCGCCGTGAAAAGCGCTGGCAATACAGTGTGACCATCGTGTCGGCCAGAGGAACATAGACTTCGCGATTGCGGGCCATGGCAGGCCTCCCGTTCAATGCCGAAACAAAAACTCGGTGGTGTTGATCAACGTCCAGGCCAGCCTCTCGCCGGCGGCCCCTCCCTCCCCCGGCCCCGGAAAACGCGAGAGGATGGCCAGATAAAGGTTCTCCGTGGCATTGCCCTCTTGCAGCAGCTTCCGCAGTGCCGGCCCGTTGCGGAGCTTGTCGCGCACATGGCTGGAATTGAGCAAGTGCAGGCGCTGCGCCGCGGTGATCCGGTTGTTGCGCTCCGATTCCAGCCCGGTGTCGCGCGGCGGCCGGCCGAACAGCTCCAAAAAGCTGCTGGTGATGCTCCCATCGGGCAGCGCGATCGCCCGGCAGTTCTCGGGGATGAACGTGTACGGTTCGGGGATGATGCTCGAATACCGCTCGGCGGTGCCCGTGATCTGGTTCAAAGCGTCGATGATCACCTCGGCCTCCAGGCGCCGCACGGTGTAGGCGGCGAAATGGGCCGCCGCCTTGGGGTCTCTGGTTTGCGGGATGGGCGAGAACTGGTAGGTGCTCGACTTGAGGATCAAACGATAGATGTGTTTCAGGTCGTAGTTGGCCTGCACCAGTTCGGCAGCCAGATAGTCCAACAGCTCCGGGTTCGACGGGGGATTGTCCGGGCGGATATCGTCCGGCTCGTGGATGATGCCCCGCCCCACCAGCCAGTACCAGATGCGGTTGACGATGTTGCGGGTAAACCAGGGGTTGTCGGGCCGGATGAGCTAGTCGGCAAACACCACCCGCGGGTCCTTGTCCCAGGGGATTTCCACGCGCGTGCCGTCGGGGAAGACCGGCTGGGGCGCAGGCTGGGGCGCGGGCTTCTCCTTATCCCCTTTCTTGGTGGCTGCCTTCTTGCCCGCCGGCTTCTTCTCCGCCGGGTTCTCCGCGCCGCTTGGGGGCAGCACATTCTTGAGCGGATCGAAGATGACGATCTCCTCCTTCCACTCGCCGGTGGGCTTGTAGGCCACCTTGGTGAAGAAGGCGGCCATGCCCGCCAGCCGCTCCTCGGGCCAGTGGTCCACGCGCGTGCCCATGAACGTCAGGGCCACAGAGCGGGCGATGCCTTTGGGGTCGCGGCTTTGCATGGCCCGGTAGAAGTTCACCTGCGGCACCCGGAAATTGCTCCCGCTGGAGGTCAACAGCTCACGCACGAACCGGTCGTAAGGCATGTTGGTGCGCAGGGCGTTGCGGATCCAGCGGTGATAGGCCTGGGCGGCGTTGGGCCAGAGGTTGATGGGAAACTCGGCCTTGACGCGCAGCAGATCGCTCCACTTCATCGCCCAGAAGTCGGCGAACTCGGGCCGCTGGAGCAGGGCGTCGATCAGCTTGTCGCGCTTGTCGGGGTCCTTGTCGGTCAAAAATGCGCGGGCCTCGTCCACCGTGGGCAGCGTGCCGATGACATCCAAGTACACGCGCCGCAGAAAGACCGCGTCGGAACACGGGTGGGCGGGCTCGATGCCCAACGCATGGAGCTTGGCAAATACCAACTCGTCGATCCGGCCGCGCGGCACCGCGGGGGTGGGGAGTTCGAACATCGTCCCGCCGAATGCCGGCCGGGCGTTCGGATCGAGACTCACTTCGGGCAGTGCGGCATCGAAGGCCTGGGAGCCTTCGGTGCGGGGCTTTTCGGCAGGCGGTTTGGCCGGGGGCTTCTTCACGTTCCGGGCCGGCACCGTGCTGGCCGACTCGACCGACGCCGGCCGGTTCCAAAGCGCGAGAAACACTCCACCCGAGCCCGCCACAGCCGCCACACAGACCAGCACCACGGCCCAGGACGGGCCGCTGCGGCGGCGCTTGGCGGAGCGCCGCGTTCGCCCGCGACCCACAACCCCCGGGTCGAAATCCAAACCGGCAAACTCCGCGGCAGACTCCGGCGGCGGGGGTGGTGCAGCCACCGGCGGCATCGCCCCCGGTTCGGGGAACAGGCCGGCCACCTCCCGGGCCGGGCGCCACTCCGACCAACCCGCGTTGCAAACCAGCGTATCGGGCCGCACAATCCCGGCGGCAACCGCGGCACGCAACTGGTCCGCGGAAACTGGGCCCTTGGGTCGTTCCCCGGCGACGTAATACCACGATTCGGCGGGCGTCAAGGCCACACCCGATTCTCCACCAGCAGCCGGCTAGCATCTGCCCCCAATTCCCATACTCCTAGCCGTCGGCGCGGCTGTCAAGAGCCTGGGGATCTATCAATGACGAATGTCGAAAGCCAAATGACGAATGTCGAATGACCAAGTACCAATAACCAAGTACCAATGACCAATAAGAAGGGGCCGACCAACCCGTACGCCGTTGCACCGCCGGCATGACCCGGGCGGCTCGTTTTTGTTTTTTCCGGCGGCGCGTTCTTGGAGCGCTTGCGTGCAGGGCACGCACCCTACTTCTGGGTGGACGCGCCCGTTATCTTTGTATTCCGGCAGGCAGTACCCATCTTCTCGGCCACGTGATAGAGTAACACTCCCGCCCCGGGCCATACGGAATCTGGGCGTTGGGGAAGCGAATCGTTCATATCCACCGTCGCTTGGCGAGCGGGAGCGAAGTCTCATGACGGCACGGGTTGGCATCGTGATGGGCAGCGACAGCGATTGGCCCAAGATTCAGGCGGCTTCGACGGTGCTGGAAGAGTTTGGCGTGCCCCACGAAGTGCAGGTGATGAGTGCCCACCGGTCGCCGGAGGCGGTGCGGGAGTATGCCGCGTCGGCACGCCAGCGGGGCCTGCACGTCTTGATTGCGGCCGCCGGGGGGGCGGCGCACTTGGCGGGGGTTGTGGCCGCCCATACCACACTGCCGGTCATCGGTATTCCGGTGCCCACGGAGTTGGCGGGGGGGCTGGATTCGCTGCTTTCGATGGTGCAGATGCCGGCCGACGTACCCGTGGCCACGATGGCGGTCGGGCCCGGCGGGGCCCGCAACGCCGGCCTCCTGGCGGTGCAGATTCTGGCACTGGCGACACGGAGCTTGCGGCCCGGCTGGCGGAGTTCAAACGGCGGCTGGCCGAGCGGGTGGCGGCCAGGAACCAGGCATTTCAGGCCGCCCGGGCATCCCAGGCCGCGGACAAACCCACCCAATAATAAGCCCCCCAGCCCGCGCTGCCTTGGCCGTCGTGGGCCAACCGCGCCCAAACCCCGCAGCCTCACGCTGGGGGCGCATCAGCCGGGGAACTATTGGCCGGCACCTCGCCCACAAACCGGTAGCCCGCCTCGCGGAGTGTCAGCAAATAGCGGGGCCGGGCAGGGTCCGGCTCGATCACCTTGCGCAGCCGGCGCACGAACTGGTCGGGGGTCCGCGTGTTGAGGGTGCCGGGCAACCCCCAGACGTTTTCCAGCAACTCGGCCCGCGAAATGGTGCGCCCCCGGTTCTCGATGAAGTAGCGGAGCAATTTCATTTCGAGTTGCGTCATGCGTTGGGGCCGGCCCGCCACGCGCACTTCCAAGTCGTCGAACCGCACCTCCACATCGCCGAAGGTCCAGGTCGAGGCCTCGGCCCGGGCCGCGGGTTTGGCTTCCACCCGGCGGGCATACAGGGCCAGCAGCGCCTTGACGCGGCTGAGGAACTCGTCCAGGTCGAAGGGCTTGGTGAGGTACTGATCGGCGCCCACGTCGAAGCCGCGGCGGCGGTCCTCGGCCAGGCTGCGGGCACTGAGGATAAGCACGGGCATCAACTGCTCGGCCGACCGCAACGCCTCGCACACCGCATAGCCGCTCATCCCCGGCAGCATGAGGTCCAGCACCACCAGGTCCACCTCGTCGCGATGCTCTTGGATATAGCGCAGGGCCGAGGGACCGTCGCCCACCGTTGTCACCCGGTAGCCCTCGGCCTCCAGGTTGAACTTGATACCGGCGGCCAGGTGTTCCTCGTCTTCGACGACAAGGATGTGCTTGCCGTTCATGAGCCCAACGGAGCGTCAATCGGCCGGTGAAGACACAGGAGGCCAAGCGGCGGCCGCAGCCGGCGCACCCGTGCCGGCCACCAGGGGAACGCCGGGCAGGCGGACTTCAAACAGCGCCCCGGAACCGCCCGGCCGGTCGAGCACCCGCACGCTGCCCCGCATCCGGCGAACCAGGTTGCGGACGATATACAGGCCCAGGCCCGTGCCTGGCTTTTCCCGTTCCAGTTCCGAGCCGATCCGCACGAAGCGGCCGAAGATGGCGCGCCGCAGGCGCGGGGGAATGCCGGGGCCGTTGTCGGCCACGCGGGCGACCACCACCTTGCCCTTTTCCACCTCCACCGACACCTCGACCTGCGGCGGGGTGCCGGCATACTTGACCGCGTTATCCAGCAGGTTGCGGAAGATCATATCCACGTCCGTGCGGCGGCCACGGACCATGCTGGGCTGGATGCGCAGCGTCACGGTGCGGTTGGGCACGCGATAGCGCAAGCATACCATCTCGGCGCATTCGCGCACCAAGGGCTCCAGGGCGACCTCCTCTTCTTCGCCGTCGACGGGCTGGCTATCGACCCGCCCCGCATCCAGCACCTGGTTGATCAAGTGGTCCAGGCGCTCCACATCCTCGAGCATGTAGCGGTAGAAGTCGGCGGCCTCCGGGCCGCTCATCTGCCGCCGGCTGAGCGTCTGGAGGCAGAGCTTCAGCGACGCGATGGGCGACTTCAGCTCGTGAGTGACGCTATCCACGAAGTTCGATTGCCGGCGCGTGAGGTTGATGGCCTTGATGGTCAAGGCCAGGTAGATCACCACGCCCGCCACCAAGAGCAGCGTGAAGGTGGTGCCGATGGACAACAGTGCCCAGTACACGCCCGCGAACCGGCTGTTGGCCAGCGCACCGAACACGTTCAGCAGCACCCAGCCGACGGTAAGCACCACCAATAGGAGGATCATCACCACGGCCAGGGTGATGGGCAGACTCAAGGGGCGGCGGGGAAGCATAACCTAGGCCCGCATCTCCAGCGCCTTCATCAGGGCTTCGACCAGGAAGTAATCGCCCCACATGACCGATTCATCGACCCCCAGATTCTTGCGGATATGGTACACGCCGTGCTTGAGGATGCCCTCCCAGCCCGGAGTGTCAATGGCCAGGTACTCGGGGGTCACC
>JBBIQF010000115.1:0-1071 GCA_037442445.1 Planctomycetaceae bacterium | reverse complement strand
AGCGAGCGCTCCTCGCTGAGGGTCTGCCCGGCCAGGTCCAGCAGGGCACTGGCCGCGATGGCGGCGGCGGAACTGTCCTTTTGCGGCCCCCAAGGCAGGGGCTGCGAGAGATCGGCGTCGAAGTCCCAATAGGGCACTTTGTCCTCGGGCAGGTGGGATAGCCAGTAGTCGGCGTTCAGTTCGGCCACTTCCAGGAACTCTTCCATGCCGCTGGCCGCAAACACCTTGCTGAAGCCGTACATGGACCAGGCCAGCCCGCGGGACCAGCAGCTTTCCGGGCTGAGGCCCTGCTGGGTGCTTTGGCGCAAAACCTGCCCGGTGGCCGGATCGAAAATGCCCTCGTGGGCCGTGGAGCCATCGGCCCGCACCAGCCGGTCCCGGGTGGTTCGGCAATGGGCCACCGCCACACGCCGCAGTTCCTTGTCGCCGGTCTGGCTGGCCGCGTAAAACACCAGCGGCACGTTCATCATGATGTCGATGAACAGCGACTCCGGCCCCAGAAACGAGCAGAGATACTGTCCTTTTTCCTGGAAGCGGCTGGCCAGGGTCCGGCCGGCCTGCACCAGCACCTTCAGCACCAGCGGGTCGCCCGTTAGCTCATACCACGGCAAATAGCTGTTCAAGAAGATGAAGCCCAGGTCGTGGACCGTGGTATCGTGCTGGCGGGGTTCCAGCAACCGGCTGTAGTGGACCGCCAGGCGCCGCCACTCGAGCTTGTGCCGCCGGCGATAGAACTTCCACAGCATGCCCGTCAGAAAACCGCCGGTCCAGTCGGTCCACTTCTCCTGGTCGTGATGCCAGCGCCCGCCCACGGTATAGACGGGGAAGAAGTCGGGATACCGCTCGGTCAACTGCTTGACCTGCCGCTCGGCGAAATCCAGCGCAGCTTCGTAACGGGCTTTTTGGGTGTCGGGCATAGGGTCCTCCCCTTATAGCAGGGGGCCAGGCTCCACGCACGATTTGCGCAGCGAAAGATTTGAAATTTTCCCCTTACGCTTGGGGGTGAGGCGGCGGGCTGAAGCAGTCGGCGATGCCCCGCCCGAACGCCGCCGGCCCACAGGCCTCCATGTG
>JBBIQF010000114.1:1870-16547 GCA_037442445.1 Planctomycetaceae bacterium | reverse complement strand
GTTTTCAGCGCCTGGGTGTCCGCGCCGCGTTGTTCGAGCAGCCGGAGGTTGCCCACAGCTAGCTCGCGCCCGGCGATGCGCCCGCAGACGCCCAGGCCCACATGGGCCTCGAAGGCTTCGGGTTCGAGCAGTTCCAGCCCGCGGCTTGACGCCTCCTCGACGATGGCGGCGGCCAGGGGATGCTCGCTCCGCCGCTCCAAGCTGGCGGCCAGGCGGAGGAGTTCATCGGCGGCGTAGGGCTCGATGGGGAGGACATCCACCACGCGGGGCTTTCCCTGCGTGAGCGTGCCGGTCTTGTCCACCACCAGGGTGTCCACCGTTTCGAGACGCTGGAGGGCTTCGGCGTTCTTGAAGAGCACGCCGGCCAAGGCGCCGCGCCCCACGCCCACCATGATGGCCATGGGGGTGGCCAGCCCCAAAGCGCAGGGGCAGGCAATGATGAGCACCGAGACGGCGGCCAGCAGGGCATGGGCCAAGGCGGGCGGCGGCCCGAACACGCCCCAGGCGGCAAACGTTATGGCCGCGATGAGGGCCACGCCGGGGACGAACTTTCGGGAGACGGCATCGGCCAGGCCCTGGATGGGGGCGCGGCTGCGCTGGGCGTCGCGGACCAGGCGGACGATGTGCGCAAGCAGCGTGTCGGCCCCCACCTTCTCGGCCTGAAGCGTAAGGCTGCCCGCGCCGTTGACCGTGCCGCCGATGACGCGATCTCCGGGCCGCTTGGCCACGGGCAGCGGCTCGCCGGTAATCATCGACTCGTCGACGTAGCTAGCCCCTTCCAGCACCAGGCCGTCGGTGGGAATCCGCTCGCCGGGGCGCACGCGGAGCCGGTCTCCCACCCGCACCGCCTCCAGGGGGACGTCAGCCTCGGTGCCGTCGTCCGCCAATCGGCGGGCCGTGCGCGGGGTCATACTGAGCAGCGCGCGGACCGCGGCACCGGTGCGGGCCCGGGCCCGCAGTTCCAGCACCTGGCCCAACAGCACCAGCGTGATGATGGCCGCCGCCGACTCGAAATACACAGGCACCTCGCCGCTTGGCATGCGGAAGGCGAGGGGGAAGATTTCGGGGGCCAGCGTGGCCAGGGCACTGTAGAGGTACGCCGCCCCCGTGCCCAAACCGATGAGCGTGAACATGTTCAGCCGCCAGGTGCGGACCGACCCGGCTGCGCGGACCAATAGCGGCCAGCCGGCCCACAGCACCACCGGGGTGGCCAGCACCAGTTGAATCAGGTTGATCGCCGCCGGATGGGCGGCGGCCAGGAGCCGCTGGAGACCGCCGTGCGCCATCGCCAGCACGACCACCGGCACGCTCAGTGCCAGTGCCACCCAGAACCTCCGGGTCATGTCGGCAAGTTCGGCGTCGCCTTGGTCCTCGGAGGGGAGTTCCGGCTCCAAGGCCATGCCGCACTCGGGGCACGCCCCGGGGCCCATTTGCCGCACCTCGGGGTGCATGGGGCACGTGTACCATCGCGACTCCGCAGGGGCCGGCGGCGAAGTCGGCGGTGCGGGAGCAGGGGCGGCGCCCGCAAGATACGCCTGCGGCTGAGCGCGGAACTTGTCCAGGCACCCGCGGCAGCAGAACCCATAAACGACGCCCCCGAACTCCATCCGATGCGGCGTATCGGAAGCCACCGTCATGCCGCATACCGGGTCACGCAGGGCGAGGGTCATATTCGGCAAAGAATCCACGCTTTTCCTCCACCGCGATTATTCGCTTTGCACTAGCGCAGGGCAACCCAGGCCGCGCCAAAAACACCAACGGACTTGGCATGCGGCCGTGCGCTGGCGCTCCGGTACGCGGGGGAATGACGAATGTCGAATGTCGAAAGACAAATGTCGAATGTCGAGGGAAGCACCGATGACCAATGACCAAGTACCAATGACCAAGTACCAATGACGGGGCGGGGCCTCGCGGAGGAGTTGCCGGGAGGCAGCAAGAAGCGACGACAAAATGAATCGCCGCGTTCACCCCCGCGGTCTGGCCGGGTGCGTGCACACAGGCACCTTGCTTCTAGTCGGCCAGCGACCGCCGGATGGCTTCCAGGGCGGCCTTTTCGACCGCATCGAGCTGGTCGAACAAGCGGCCATCGCGGAGGTCGAACGAGCGGCGGGGGCGTCCCTCGGGGGCGTCCCGCTGGTCCCCATTATGGAAGCACCATCCCGCTGCCCCGCCGCGGCGTGCACCCAAAGCGGCTGTCTGGAAGTCCTCGGCCGAAGGCTCCCATCCCCGTGTGAACCCCCGGCGGAAAGGCTCCTGGTAGTGCACGGGTACCGGCTGGCCGAGGTCTTGCAGCCAAGCCAGGTAGCGGCGCACCTCGGCCTCCACGCGCTGGGGAACACCAGGGTGGCGGGCGCCGTGCGGCGCGAGGAAATCCACGCCCACGGTCTGTACATACTGGCGGACGTCTTCCCGAGTCAGCTCCCCGGCATGCGAAGCCGTGACCAGCCGCTTCGGGTCGAGGCGTTTGGCCGCATCGCGGAGCTGGCGGAGTTCAACAAAAGGGACGTGCCGGGCATCGCGGATGTTGCGCTCGTTGCCCAGATCGAGGTACCAGTTCCGGTATTCCGCCAATGCCCGGACCAAGGTTTCCACCGCGCGGCAGTGGGCCGGCAGCGACTGCAACCGCGGTGCCCCGGTTACGCCGTTGCCGCGCGACAGGGTAACATCGACCACCATCTTGCGGCGGTCGCACTCGGCGATGAGCTTTTTCAAGGCGCCCAGGTAGGGCTGGCGCGGGGCGCCGTCGGCATCGATTGCCGAGACGTTGTTGCCGAATGCACTCCACGTGGCCCATACGCGGATCCAGTTGATCCCCAGGCCCTTCATATCGTCCAAGTCGCGCTGCATAGCCTCGGGCACGGCCCCAAGCGCACCGTAGTAGCTGATGCCGAACAGGAAGGCCGGCTTGCCCTCGAGCGTAAACCGAGTGCCGGCAATCCCCAGTTCCGTGGCCGGCCCCGGCTGTACCAGCGCCGCAAGTGCCAGCACCAGCGCCAAAGGTACCCAAAACATGCCGGAGCGAATGCTCATGGGGGAGTCTCCGGAAAAGGAGGCGACACGGGTGGAGGATTCAATGCGGCACGGCCGCGGTTGGGCAATCCGGCCACGCGGGAATATTTCCGTTTTGGAAACGGCCCAACGCGGCACGGCCGCCAGCCAAACGTTGTGCGGGCGGATGGAGCGCGGTCAGAACTCGGCATTGCCAGGCGTGCGGGGGTAAGGAATGACGTCGCGGATGTTGCCCATGCCGGTGATGAACTGGATCAGCCGCTCCAGCCCCAGGCCGAACCCCGAATGCGGTACGGTGCCATAGCGCCGCAGGTCGAGGTACCACCAGTAATTTTGGGGATTCAGGCCCAGTTGTTCCATGCGGGCCCGCAGGACATCGAGGCGTTCTTCGCGCTGGCTGCCGCCGATGATCTCGCCCACCTTGGGGACGAGGACATCCATGGCCCGCACCGTGCGGCCGTCGTGGTTCAGCCGCATGTAGAACGCCTTGATCTCCTTGGGGTAGTCGTACAGGATCACGGGGGCCTGGAAGTGCCGTTCGGTCAGATAGCGTTCATGTTCGGCCTGGAGGTCGCGGCCCCACTCCACCGGGAACTCGAACTGCTGGCCAGACGCCCGCAGGATCTCGATGGCCTCGGTGTACGACAGGCGTACGAAGCGGCTTTCGACGATCCGCCGCAAGGTATCGGCGGCCGTGGGGTCGATCCGCTGGGCGAAAAACGCCATGTCCTCGGGGCATTGCCGCAGCACATCACTGAAGATGCGTTTGAGGAAGCGTTCGGCCAGGTCCATGGTGTCGTAGAGATCGAAGAAGGCCATTTCCGGCTCGATCATCCAGAACTCGGCCAGGTGGCGGGTGGTGTTGGAGTTCTCGGCGCGGAAGGTGGGGCCGAAGGTGTAAATCTTGCCCAGCGCGCAGGCGTATGTTTCGCCTTCCAGTTGCCCGCTGACGGTAAGGAACGTGGGCTTGCCGAAGAAATCGCGGCGGAAATCGACCTGGCCGTCGCAGCGGGGCGGGTCGGCCGGGTCGAGCGTGGTTACCCGGAACATCTGCCCGGCCCCCTCGCAGTCGCTGGCCGTGATGATCGGCGTGTGCACGTACAGGAACCCCTCCTCCTGGAAGAACTCGTGGATGGACCGGCACACGCAGTTCCGCACCCGGGCGATCGCCCCGAAGGTGTTGGTGCGTGCCCGCAGGTGGGCCACCGTGCGCAGGAACTCGAACGAATGCTGCTTTTTCTGGAGGGGATAGGTTTCCGGGTCGGCCAGGCCGTACACGGTAATCTGCTCGGCCGCAAGTTCCGTGGCCTGCCCTTGGGCGGGCGAGGCCTTCAGCAGGCCGGCCACAGCGACACTACACCCGGCGGTCAGGCGTTTGACCTCGGTCTCATAGTTGGGCAGCGTCGCCTCGGCAATGATCTGGAGGTTGCCCAGCGACGAGCCGTCGTTGATTTCCAGAAAGCTGAACCCCGCCTTGGAGTCGCGGCGCGTGCGGACCCAACCGCGGACCAGCACGTGCTGGCCCACGTGGTCAAGCCGGCGGGCTTGGGCCACCGTGAGTGGGTGCATGGATGTTACAACCTCGCTGCGCTGGACACTTGCATGGCACGGGGGCTGCCGTGGGGCGCCAAGCGCCGGAATGCCGGCCCTCGGCAGGCCCTGTGTGGCATCCTATCGCGCAAGGGATGGAAAGTGGCAGTCCCTTCGGAAGCGAAAGCGCTGGCTGCGCCGGCGATCGCGCTGCGTAGATAGCCCGGCCGGGGGGACCGCAAAGCCGAACACGCACCTGCGCGAAATACGTTTTTTCGCCAGAGAATACTTGCACGGCAGGGGCCGGCGGCTTACGATGACCCGGCTCGGGTTGTGGTGCCAATTCTTTCGCAAAGGATGGGAATCATGGCGTCGGCAGTAAACTCTGGATCCTCCGGCGGAGGGGACACCCCGGGACACGGCGGCATCCCACCACGTAACCGGCTGGCTTGCGGGCCCTGGCTGGGTTTGGTCGCCACGGCGATCGGCGGCGTCCTGGCGTGGCTTCTTTTGGAATGGATTCATCCCGTGTTCACGGCACCGGAGAAATACGCCATCTTGCCGACGCCGGTCCCGCCCGAGTTGTCAGCAGAACTCGAACAGCTTACATGGCGCCTGCATTTGGAGAACGCGGCGGTGGTGCTGGCCAGCTTCGGCGCGTTTGTGGGCGGTTTTCTGGGATTGGTCGAAGGGGTTGCGCAGCGGTCCGCACGGTCGGCGGCCCTGGGCCTGGGCGGATGCGGCGCCATCGCTGCCGTGTTCGGAGCCTCGGCGGGCGTAATCGGGCACTTCATCTTCCAGTGGCAGTACTATGCGGGCAAGGAATCGCTGATCGGGTGGACGATCGCCATGCAGGCGGCCATGCTGGCCACCCTGGGGCTGGGGGCGGGCCTGGCCGTGGGAATCCTTCTGGGCCGAGAGCGCCTGCTGGTGGCGAGCTGTTCGGTCGCCGGAGTCCTGGCCGGGGTGTTGGCCGGGTTGCTATTCCCCTATTTGGCCAGCCGGTATCTGCCTGTGGCGGCCAGCGAGATCGTGATTCCGGAGGGGGGCCCGGCCCGGCTGTTGTGGATCGCCTTGACCGCCGGCCTGTTGGGCCTAATCGTACCGGGAATGACGTTTTCACGCAGCGGATCTAAAGCATAGCTTGCCTGCTGGGCGGACGATTCGGGGGAGCAATCGGTGCGGCGCGGGTCGAGCGTGTGGCGGACTATAGCCGGTGGGGCGTGCGTGGCGGCGGTGTTGGCCGCCGCTGCGTGGCTGGTCACCCCGGCGGCCATGGTGCAATGGCGCCTGCGCATGGCCAGGCGGGCCTTGGCCGCACGCGAGCTGGCCCAGGCTCTCGACTGGCTGCGTGCCGCGTTGCGCGCCGACCCCAAGCGCGTCGAGACCTATTATCTGCTCGCCCGAACCCACCGCCGGCGCGCCGATGTGGTGCGGGCCGCCGTCTATCTCAAACAGTATGCCGACCAAGGGGGCGATCCCGCGCTGGCCGAGCGCGAGACGGTCCTGGCCCTGGCCCAAACAGGGCAGCTCCGCCAGGTCGAATCCCAGATTCCGCAATTGCTGATCGATGCCGGCCCCGACGGGCCGGAAATCTGCGAAGCCCTGGTCCAAGGCTACTTCCTCAATCTCCAAATCGAGCCGGCCCTGCGATTGCTCGAGGCATGGGAGCAGGATTACCCGGCGGATCCCCAGCCGCATTTCATGCGGGGATTCATGTATCAAGCCTTAGCGCAATTGCCCGAAGCGACGAAGGCATATCGCCAGGGGCTGGAGCGGGCCCCCGGCCGGGCGGATATGCGGGCCCGGCTGGGCCAATCGCTGTTGGCGATGGGCCAACCCGACGAGGCCTACGGGGAACTCCGCCGGGCGGCGGCCGACGCCCCGGATAACCCCGAGGTGCTGGTCTGGCTGGCCCGGTGCTGCTTTGAGCGGGCCGACGTGGCCGAGGCACGTCAATGGGTCCAGCAGGCCCTTGCGCAGTCGGCGGAGCATTTCGAGGCGCGGCGGCTGTTGGCCGAGATCCATTTGGCCGAAGGCCGCTTCGCCGACGCCGTGGCGGTGCTCGACCCGCTGTTCCGCCAGCGGCCCTACGATCCGACGATCCGCCACGCATTGGGGCGGGCGCTGCGGGCCCTGGGCCGAACGGCCGAGGCCAAACTCCACTTCGATTACCTGGCCGAGGCCGAGCCGGCCCTCCACCGCATGGAACAGCAAGTTCGCCAAGTGCTTTCCAATCCTCAAGATGCCGAGTTGCGCTACCAGATCGGCCGCACCCTGCTGCGCTACGGTTCGCCCGAGGACGGCGCCCGCTGGCTCCGCACCGTGTTGGAGATCGACCCGCAGCACCAAGGGGCCCGCCAGTTGCTGGCGGAGTACGAGGCGGCACAAAGGGCGGCCCAGCCGGCCGCTTCGCCCCCGGCGACCCCTTCCCTATTGCCTGCGATACCATGAGCGTCCGGCGAAGACTTTCGCTTGCCGGCACCGTCCTGGCCGTGGCAGCGGTGGCCGTTGCCGCCGGCCTGTGGGGCGCCCGCCGCCCGGGGCAAGTGCCCCAGCACCTCTCGGGCGCATCGGAAGCCGGGGCCGGCTGCCCATCTGCCGCCGGCGCCGACGCGCCCACCGAGATCCGCCTGGCCGACGTCACCGCCCAAACCGGCATCGAATTCGTGCATACTGACGGCAGCAGCGGGCGGCGCTTCATCATGGAAACCATGTCCAGCGGCCTGGCGCTGGTCGATTACGACGGCGATGGCCTGGTGGACATTTACTTCCCCAACGGCGCACCGCTGCCGGGGTGTCCTCCAGGGCCCATGCCCCGGCACGCCCTGTACCGCAACCTGGGGAATTGGCAGTTCTGCGATGTAGCACTCCTGGCGGGCTGCGCGGCATCGGCCTTTGGGCTGGGTATTTGTGCCGGTGACTACGATTGCGATGGCGACCCGGACCTCTATCTGAGCAACTTTGGCCCCAACGTGCTGTACCGCAACAATGGCGACGGCACATTCAGCGACGTGACCCGCCAGGCCGGCGTGGATCGCGGCCAGCGCGTCGGTGCCGGCGTGTGCTTTCTGGATGCCGACGGCGATGGGCTACTGGACTTGTTCGTCTCGAACTACGTGCAATTCTCCTTCAAACGCCATCAGCCCGCCGAGGTGCAGGGTGTCCCCATGTACCCCGGCCCGTTGGACCACGAGCCCGAGGAGAACCTGCTGTTTATCAACGGCGGTGACGGCACGTTCCGCGATGCCAGCCGCGTGTCGGGCATTGCGGGACATTTCGGCACCGGCATGGGCACCATCGCATTCGATGCCGACGACGATGGCGACACGGATATCTACGTGGCCAACGACGAAATGGCGAATTTCCTCTTCGAGAACGACGGCCATGGGCGGTTCAAGGAGGTCGCCATACCCGCCGGCGTGGCGTTCGACGATAGCGGCCTGACGCAATCCAGCATGGGGGCCGAGGTTGCCGATTACGACAACGATGGCCGGCTCGATTTATATGTGACCTCGTACGCAGGCGAAGTCGCCACCTTGTACCGCAATCTTGGCCAGGGGGTGTTCCACGACGTGACCCGCATTACCGAAGCCGGCCGGCCGACACTGCGTTTTGTAACCTGGGGCATCGGCTTTGTGGATTTCGATAACGACGGCGACCGCGACCTGTACGTCGCGTGTGGCCATACGGACGATACCATCACCCTGCGCGACACCACAGCCGCGTACGCCGCCCGAAACCTCGTTTTGCAGAACCTCCTGGTGGAAACGGGCCGGGCGCGATTCGTGAACGTCTCGGACGCGGCCGGCGACGGGCTCGCCGTGGAGAAAGTCAGCCGCGGCGCAGCCTTCGACGACCTAGATGGCGACGGGGATATCGACGGGGTGGTCCAGAATTGCCGCGACCGGCCGACCGTGCTCCGCAATCTTCTGGGCGAGTCGGGTAGCGCCCGGCGCTGGATTCAAGTGCAACTTCTGGGGACCCGCTCCCCCCGGGATGGCGTGGGCGCCCGCGTAACCGTGTGGGCCGACAATCTGCGCCAAGTCGACGAGGTGCATAGCGGCCGCGGATATCAAAGCCACTTTGGCCAGCGCCTGCACTTTGGCTTGGGGCGCCGCCAGCGGATCGACCGGCTGGAGGTCCGCTGGCCCTCGGGCACACTCCAGCGCCTGGAAAACGTGGCGACAAACCAAGTCCTCCGCCTGGTCGAACCGGCAAGCGGCCCCAAGGCGAAAAGCGAATCGGCCGAGAGTCCCCGCGGTGCCATCACCCCACCCGGCGAAGCATTGATCATGGAAAGCCGGCCGGCCCGGCCCGCTCCCGAGCCCTCCGGCCGCCCGGCGGACTTCCGGGGTTCCATCGCTCCGGAGAGTAAGCGTCGAGGCCGTGCCGCCCTATCGCGATGAACATCCGGCGGGGCAAGACGCCTCGTGAGGCTCGCCAAAACGATGGGCCAGCAAGATAGCTTGGCCGGCGTTCCGCGGTTGCCGGGACGGCTAGTCTGACCGGGACTTACCGATTTTGCCAGCCGCCGGGCGGTTCCAGCGGCCGGGGGATGTTTCCGCCGAGTTCGCTGCCTGCTCCCGGCGGCGTTACAGGGGCCAGCGGCGGCGGCTGTAGTGGCAGGTCGCGGCCCGGGGTAGCCATGGGAGGTAGGGCGGGCGGCTGGACCGGAGGCCCGGCGGGGGGGGTGCCCAAGTCGGTTCGCACCACCCCGGAGGTGTGCGTCTGGGACCTCAACGATTCCGCCCGGCTCAAGAGCTGCTCGGTCGGCACAACCGCCTGCGGCACCAACTGGTACTCGAACGTGCGGTGGTCGCGAAGTTCCCCCGGCAAGAGATTCTCGGTAAAGAAGTCCAAAGGCGGGATTTCGTACCACGGCGGAGGGATGGTCTGCATCACTGTGAGCGTCTCGTAGCCGTCTTTGACCAGCCGGATCTTCCGCGTTCCGTAATAAGTGAAATTGGTCGCGATGGGCGTGGTGCCGATCTGGTAATCATCGACATAGACCAGCGCCCCCGGCGGGTTGCTGCGGATGATGAGCCGGCGCTGGACGCACCCCGGCAGGCCCACGGCAAGCGCCGCCAGGACAGCCGCTACGCAAACGGCCCGCCAAAAGTAAATGTGGAAAAGCGCAAGTCGAGTGAACACAAAGAGTTCCGTCTCGTCGAGGTCTTGAGCCGCGCGGCCCGGAAGTGTACCAGCTTTACCCGGGGCTTTCCAGACCAAGGCAGTACCCAGGCTTAGTGGGGGAATCGTGCGACCCGTACGCAGTACTAGAGAGGCCTTTGTCCCGGCGGTGGAGCTAGCGGTTAGACGGCGACCCCACGGCCGACCTTTCCAGAATCGCCTTCGCCGGAAAAACCCATACGAGAGGTGGTACGGTACCCGCAGCAGTTGGGATAGCCTTGCGCCAACCCAAGGATCGTGGGCGGACGCCCGCGAGCGTCTCGGTGGGCACGGTCTTTCGCGTTCCCTCTATTGCTCGTCGCCCTCGTCGTCCTCGTCGTAATCGTCGTCCTGGTCGTAGTCGGGGTACTGGGGGGGCGACTTCCCATGGCGCTCCAATATCCACGGAAACTTCCCTTTTGGGCGCGGGGCGTCGAGGGACCCAACCGTGATCTTGTGCCACCACAAATCGCCGTAGTCGAACAAGTAGTAGAACACCTGACTGGGCCGGAGTTGCAGCATTTGAAGTTTGGCCTTCGAAGCGTCGAAGGGGCCTTCGTCGGACTCGCCACCTTTCTCCTCAAGCCCATAGGGATGCACAAACTCCACGGAATTGCGGGAGTCGGGTCGCCGCGTGGAACTCTTGTGGGGGAAGTAAAACGAGTACAGGTGCTCCTCCACGCGGTCGAAGGCGTCGAAGATCGCCTGATGGAGGTCGCTGAGCGTCTGGGTGGCACGCATCGCGATCCGCCGCCAGACGTTCTTGCAGTACATCAACTCGACTCGGAACTCGTAGTAGACAACGGGCATGGCTTGACTCTCCGAGGGGACGCTGGGACGCACCATGACGGGGCCGGGGCGACCGCGCGCGGGGTGGCAACCCTGTGCGCCCGTATGGCCTGCATATCGACCCGGGGTGTTGCGGGCCCGGTCGCTTCGTGCCTGCCGTGGATCGGGACCTTGATCGCGCGCCTGGGCTACACGACCCGCTGGAGGGACGCCCACGAGGTGCCTTCCGCCGATGCATTCGTGGGCAATCCAATCGCAGGCGACGGGCCGAGCCGCGCCGGCCGGCTGAACGGTCGGACCGGGAACCAACGCAGTAGGGGCATTATAAGCCAGCCGGTTGACCTGCACCATGTCCGGCCAAACCGGGGAATTCATGCCGCTGCGGCAGGGCCGGTGTAAAGCCGCCGCATGCAGCAACTTCTGGACCGCGCCGTGCAAGCCGGTTGGAACCGGGCCCACGAGCCGGGTCCGTAAGGGCCCGGTGGGAGCACTTGACCCACACGCCGGTTTGCGGGCGTTTGCCGCCGCAGGCGGCCACAAGCCCCGGCGTTTACGCCGGGTTCCACCAGGCCGGCATGAAATCAGCGTGTTTGGTGCCGGAGCGGCGCTGTCAGGCCCGCTAACGGGGCTCCTCATCACGCCGCCCGAAGCGCGATCGTCGGGCTGCGAACGCGACGGATGGGCGTACAAGCCCCAGGAGGAAGAGGAGCCCCCTGAAGCGGGCTGACATTCCACGGGAGAGGCGGGCGTCTGGGCGGCCGAACCCGGCCTGAAGGCCCGGGCCGATAGGCCGCCTGTCGGCGGCAAGGCCCATAAACGGGCCTATTTTCAGACCCGGGCGGCGTGCGCCTGAGTTGCCCCACGGGAGCATCGGATGCGAACCACCAAGACCGACAGTCGGGGATAGGCGCGATCCTCGACTCCCGCCATTTTGCCGTACCTCATTTCGCCATAACGAGTTCGGCCACACGCGGTTACCTGTTCACGTAACGCGTGCAACGTGTTGCGAAGCCATGGCTCATGAAATCGTGCCACCCCACTCGTGGGGAGAAACGGCAAAGGTCGAGCTCACTCAGCTTTTCCGAGATTTGCTCTCAGAGGCCCGCGGGCCGGCAACCCCGGGGCCTACCCGGCTCAACCCTGGGCGAGCTGTTCGGCGAAGGCTTCCAAGTTGGTGCGGGTCTGCTCTTCGCTATACAGGCGCAAGTCGTTCAGGTCGCCGTGGATGACCAGGTAGGGCTTGCCCAGGCGTTGTTGCAGCCGGTTGGGCATCTGGTAGCGATTGTTCGAGTTGTTGGGGCAGGTCTTGGCGTCGTGGTACACGATGCCATGCACGCCAAAGCGGTCGACCATCTCGGCGATGTACTGCTCTTTGTAATCCTCGGAGCGGCAGATGAAGATGCTCGAATAGGCCCGGGCCATGCTCCGCATCGGATCGGCCGGGTCCAACGCCTCAAAAATCCAACTGTTGCAATAGGTCGAGGCTACGGCGCACATGCCCAGCCCCAGCATCTGCGTCGAGAGTTCCCGCAGCTTCCCCCAGATGGGCATCCCCTCCCAGTACACGCGGTACCGCTCGCCGGGCACGGCGGCCACGTCCTGGGCCACACGCTGCCGGAGTTCTTCGAGAAACACCTGGTAGTAGTCCACGGCGTCCTGGGTTCCGCGGAGCACCACGGCCGGGCCCATGTGGATCGTGCCGTCGAAGAAGGTCAGCGGCGCCGGGGCGTGCGCGGCGGTCTCCAGTACCGCCTTCCAAAGCAGGGTACATTGGCGCGACAGGTCCACCACCTCTTCCAGCCGGGTGGGGTCCAGGCGGGTGCCCGCCACGGCCTCCAGGGGCTCGACAAGCCCCTGGATCTGCTGGGCGATGTAGTCCACCAGGGTGTCGTCCACCTCGCCGATGGCACGCGGCGTGTGGATTCCCAGGCAGGGGACGTTGAACTCGCGGGCGTAGAACTGGAACCAGTCCTTCACGTCGCGGCACTGGTTCGTGTTGAACACGAGCACATCGGGCCGGGGCGGGCCCGAGAGCTGCATCTTTTGCAAAGGCGATTGCCCTTTGAGGTACGACCCGATGTCGCTGGTCAAGTACGAGCAGATATCGGGCGAGAAGCCGCGGGCGTTGGCCAGGGGAATAAGGTCCGTGGCCATGCGCGAGGCCCCCAGCATCGCCCCGTGATTCTCGGGGAAATACACGTTGAACCCCAGCGCGCGGAGCAGTTCCGCAGGTCCCACGCTGGTGCACCAGGCGGTTTTCTTGCCTTCGGCCGGGCCGCGGCCCAACTCGGCAAAGTACTTGCCCATCACCTCGCGGAGCTTCTTGGTCGATTCGAATTCCTTGCGTTCAACGGCCGGTGGCATTACTGGCCTCTTGCAGCAATAAAGGGCTGGGGCGAAAGCGTATCCCGTGGCGCTGGGCCAGGGCTTCCAATCGCCAAAGGACCGTATCCAGGCCGCACTGGCGGGCGTACCGCAGGACGCCGCCCCGGTAGTCGGGAAAGCCGATACCCAGCACGGTGGCGACATCGACATCGCTGGCCGACCGGGCAATGCCATCCCCCAAGGCGTAGTACGCCTCGTTGACCATACGCAGCACCAGCCGCTCGGCGATTTCTTCTTCGGCGATAAGCCGGGGTTGCCGGCCCGCGTGCCGCTGCACCTCGGCGACGATCTGCGCGGTCACCGGGCTGGGGTGCGGCACGGTGCTCCCGCCGGGATACTCGTACACGCCGGCCCCGGTCTTCTGGCCCAGCCGGCCGTGCTCGACCAGCCGGCACGCCACCTGCGGCATCGGCCCGTGCCACGGATACGCGACCGCTATCTGGCGATCGGAACCGATCAAGATATCCAACCCGGTCATGTCGATCAAGGCAAGCGGCCCCATGGGAAAGCCGAAAGCCTGCATGGCGTGGTCCACGGTTTCGGCCGAGGCCCCTTCTTCCAGCAGTGCCATCGCCTCCTTCACATAGGGGATGAACAGCCGGTCCACCAGAAAACCGGCACAGTTACGTACCATAATCGGCGTCTTGCCCAGGGTGCGTGCGGCGGCCAGGGCCGTGGCCAGGGCCTGCCGTGCCGTCTCGGCGCGATACGCCACCTCGACCAGCGGCATGTGGTGCGCCGGGTGGAAGAAATGCAGGCCCACCAGCCGCTCCGGATGCGCTAAACCCTGGGCCAGCACGTCTAACGAGATGGCCGAGGTGTTCGTAGCCAGCACCGCCTGCGGGGCGACCAGCGATTCGACGCGCTGGAAGACCGCCTGTTTGACCGCGGGGTCCTCGTAAACGGCTTCGATCACCAAATCGCAATCGGCCAGGTCGGGCCACTGGTCGGTCAGCCGAATGCGCTTGCGCAGGCCAGTGGCCGCCTCGGGCGACAGTCGGCCCCGGGCCACGCGGCGCACCAGCGAGTCGGCAATCCGCTGCCCGGCGCGGTCCAGTGCCGCAGTGTCCTGGTCCAACGCGGTGACGTCCCAGCCCGCCTGGGCAAGGGCCTGGGCGATGTTGGCACCCATGGTCCCCACGCCGATGACGCCCGTCCGCCGGACCGCCACGGGCTCCACCCCTTCCAGTTCGGGCACCTTGGCCGCCTGGCGCGAGGCGAAGAATAGATAGATGCGGTTCTGGGCGGCCGGCGATGCCACCGATTGCGCAAAGCACCGGCGTTCGCAGGCCAACCCGGCCTCGGCCGACGAGGCCAAACCCGCCTTGACCGCCTCCACGATCAGCCGAGGGGCGATGACCTCCGCCGGGGTGCGGGCCAGGAAGGGCTCGGCCAGGGCGAGCGGGTCGGCAGGCCCCGGCGTTGCTTCGGCCGGCGGGCTTAGCCGGCTGCTGCGGCGCACTGGCGACGGGACCTCGAAGGCCAGGGCGGCGTCCAATAGCTCCGCGGCCGGGCACACCCGATCGACCAACCCCAAGGCCAGCGCCCGGCGAGCGTCGATCGCCTGGCCCGAAAGCAGCATCTCCAGCGCAGCACCAACGCCCATCAAACGCGGCAATCGCTGGGTACCCCCCGCCCCCGGCACGATGCCCAGCGTCACCTCCGGCATACGGAAACGGCAGTCCTCGGCCGCCACCCGCGCATGACACGCCAGCGCCAACTCCAAGGCGCCCCCAAGCACCAGGCCCCCCATCGCGGCAATGACCGGCCTGGCCGAGTCCTCGATCCGCTG
>JBBIQF010000114.1:0-1860 GCA_037442445.1 Planctomycetaceae bacterium | reverse complement strand
CGTGACCGCGCCGGGCCAGCTCCCGCTCGACGTGCTGGCGGACCAGCCGGCGGAAGGCCTCCAGGCGGAGGTCCATGTACGTGCGCAGCCGGGCCAGCGCGCCCGGATCCAGCGCCTCGGCCTCGGCGGCGGACTCCAACTTGCGGAACAGCCCCAAATCGGCCCCGGAGCTGAAACACTCGGGCGTGCCCCAGAGCACCACCTTGGCCACCGCGGGGTCGGCGCCGGCGGCCTCGACGGCCGCTACCAGGGCCTCCAGCAGTTCGAGGCTAAGCGCATTGCGGTTGGGGGCCGCCAGGCGCAGGACCAGGGCGTCGCCCCGCAGCTCTCGCTCGATCATTGGTTAACACATGCAGCCGAAGTGAAGCCCCGGACCGATGCCCGCAGCCGCCGGCCCACCCTGGAGTGCGGCACCAGGCTGCCGCTTGCCGCCGCGGTGCCCAGGCACCGCACTCCAGGAAGCCGCTGGGGACCGAAAGCCTACACCTTTCGGCCGCCCTCTTCAATGACGCGGAAGCCCATGAGGTCGCCCAGGTCCTGTACCGGCCGCATGTAATCGCCGTAGAACACCACGCGGTGCAAGAGGGTCATCACGTCGCCCTTGATCACGTCCTCGCCCCATTGCAGGAACAGGCGGCGGGCGTCGGGCACGCTCTGGGCGAATTGCGTGCGGCACGCCAAGGGGCTTTTCGAGGTCTCGATGATCTTGCCCGGGACGATCAGCATCGTATCCAGATTGACCAGCTTGGCGCAGGTCACGGGCTGGCCCACGCGGTGCTCGACCTCCAGGGCCACACCGCCCCGCGAGTCGGTCTGGGTGCGGATGACGAAGGGCAGGCGCTGGCCGGCCGGCCCGTCCATCTTCGTCGCACACGTGCAATGGAAGTGGACCATGGCGTTCTTGGCGGTGTCGATGACCGGATCGCTGATGAACCCGGGGACGCGGAACGCGTAGGCGAACAGGAGCATCGTGAGCGTCGAGTCGATGTCCCCCTCGCAGGCCCCCACCAGCGCCTGGTCGTTGAGCTTGCTGAACGTCAGGCAGCCTCGCGGATTGCCCATGCAATGGACGCTACAGACGGCCTGGGCTTTCTCCTCGGTCATCAATTGCTTGATCGCCAGATAGAGCTTGGCCGAGTCGATGATCTCCGGCACCGTGGGCTCCACGATCTTCTTGGCCTGGCTGATCCAGTACTGCTTGGCCTCGGCCTCGGCCGCCTTGGGGTCGATCGACTTCATGATCTCCATCACCCGGGTGTTGGGCACGGTGACCAGGTCGGCGCCGAACTTCTTCTTGACGGCTTCGGCCGAGCAGGCGGCGGCGGTGCCGTGCGGGCCCCCGATGGCCAGGATGCGGGTCTGCTTCATCATGGCCGGGGTGCGGAGCAGGCACAGCGCCTTTTCCAGGTCGCCCCAATCGCTGGAGGGCATGAGCACCACTTTGCGGCGCTCTTTGTGCCACTGGGGGAAATACATCCACCCATGGCCGCTGAAGGGCTGCGAGAACAGGGCGGTGGGCAACCCGACGTCGATCAG
Organism: Planctomycetaceae bacterium; assembly: GCA_037442445.1. Lineage (GTDB taxonomy): Bacteria > Planctomycetota > Planctomycetia > Pirellulales > Thermoguttaceae > JANLFZ01. The sequence continues at coordinate 324 of JBBIQF010000114.1, read as the reverse complement.
TTTGGTCAGCACCGGCGCGTCGCCCCCATGGCCGGAAAGATGGATGATCAACAGGGCATCGGCCCCCTTGAGCTTGGCGGCCACCTCCTCGACCTTGGCCGGCGGGACCAGATCGCCGCCCAGCAGTTGCACGCCTTCGAGCTTCTTCTCGAGTTCGGCGAGGTGCTTCTCGAAGCGGGGAATTTCCTCGGTGGGATGGGTGAGATAGGCGTCGCCGGTCCGGCCCGCATAGACCTTGTAGATGCGGGCCTTGGGCAGCAAAGGCCAGGTCGCAGCGCCGGCCGCCATCGCCTGCGCGGTGGCCCAATGGGCCGCCAACAATGC
>JBBIQF010000113.1:15981-16599 GCA_037442445.1 Planctomycetaceae bacterium | reverse complement strand
GACCGGGCAGCCGGTCAAGTCGTAGAATCGGCGCAGCAGGCGGTATAAGAGGGGGTGGCGCTGGGGATCGACGGTCTGCACCCGAGCCGAATAGTCGACGTGGGTTACGGCGGGGATGGAGGAGCGGCAGTAGTTGAGCTTCTCGATGCCGAAGGCCTGCTCTTGCTCGGGAGTGATGGGCAGCCGGATGGCGTCGGCCACCGGGGCCACCAGCAGCATATAGGGGCTATCTTGCCCAGGCCGCATCTGGAAGTATTCGTGCACAAACTCGCGGAGCACGATGGGGGCAAAGGGGCGGAAAGACTCGCGGAATTTGATTTTGAGGTTCATGACCGAGTGCATGTGGCGGTTGCGGGCATCGCCCAGGATGCTGCGGGCGCCCAGGGCCCGGGGGCCGAACTCCATGCGCCCCTGGAACCAACCGACCACTTTGCCATCGGCGACCAGGCCGGCGACTAGGTCGCACAGTTGGTCGTCGTCGGCGCAGGTGGAATAGACGGCGCCATGGCGGTCCAATACGCCGGCAATGTAGCGGTCGGAGAAGGCGGGCCCCAGGAACGAACCGTGCTGGCGGTCGGTGGCCGATGGGGTCCGCGGTTGCTCCAGAAGCTGATGCCA